>NZ_JAYFER010000158.1:0-3950 GCF_055795065.1 Lyngbya sp. CCY1209 | reverse complement strand
CGACTGAAGTCGCCGTTCGCTTTTCATCCGTGCTTTAAAAAGACACGGCTTTCAAGCTCTCGTCCTTTTCTCGTAAAGCCTACGACGACCCCCTCGACGTTCCCTTGGAAGAAATGACCGAAAGCTACAAACTCAACACCCTGTCGGCCATGCGGATGACCTCCGCCTGCCGTCCCTATCTCCTCCAAGCCGAAAATGCCACCATCACCAACTCCGGTTCCCTGGTGGGGGTCTTGCCCGCTTTTGACTTCATCGCCTACTCCGCCGCCAAAGCCGCCCTCAACCACATGATGCTGGGTTTGGCCCACTATTTTGCCAAACAGGTCCGCATCAACACGGTGCTCATCGGTACGGTCATTACCCCGGGCTACGCGGAGGCGGGTTTGGATGAAAAGGCCCAGTATGCCCTGGCCCACCCCGACAACCTGACCGGACGGGCCGGCAAACCCCAGGACATTGCCAACGCCTTCCTGTGGCTGGCGTCACCGGCGGGGTCCTGGGTGAGCGGCCAGACCTTGCAAGTCTCCGGCGGGGGCAAGCGGGTGCGGCTGAAGCCCGAATAAATCCGATCGCCCGTTTCTGCTGCAATTTTCCGATGAAATTGGATTTGATGGTTCCCTCTTTCTTCTGGTATCGCGGAATTTGGGTGGGAGTCCCCCTTTCAATGCTGGCTTTGACGCCCACTCCGAGTCAAGCCCAGATCGACCGGGAGATTTCGACAACTGCCCTCAACGCAGAAAAGTCCCTGCTCCCCTCGACCCGGGCGATCGACCTGTCCCCCGCCACGGCGGGGGCGATTCCGGATGAAAATTTGGACTTCTTTTTCAGCTTGGGCAAACAACCTCCAGCCGTTCCGACGGTTGCAGAAGTCGGGGGAGATGCCGTCCCGTCGGACCCGGAAGACCCCAACGCGGGGTTGCGAATCCCCCCCAATTTTGGGGAGGGTTTTCCCATCGAGCAGGTGTTCGTCTACCTTCGCAACCCCACCGACGACCCGGAGCAAAATGAAGCGTTGCGGCGGCAACTTGCAAATACCTTCGGCATTCGGCCGGGGGGGAGTTTTAGCCCCCTGTTTGCCGACGGGGCCCTGAACCGGGTGCTACAGTTGCCGTTCGTAGAGGGGGCGGAATATCGCCTCTACGAGTCCCACCGACCGGGGGCGGTGATTGTGGCGTTACTGGTGACGGTGCAGCCCCCGGAAACCGGGGAGAGGCCCGCTCCCGAACCGACGGGCCTGTTGGTCAGCGGCGATGTCCGCGATTTTCCGACCCTGTACCAGAGCGATCGCACTTTGGCAAAAATCATCTTCAACGGGGGCGTGGGGGGCTTCAGCGACACCAATCCCAGGTTCGGGAGTGCCCGCGAGTTGGTTTCGGGTCCCTACCAGCCCACGGGAACTCTGACCTGGGGGGAATATTATTTGGAACCCGGTTTGGCCGGGATCACCCGTCTGGGCGATGCTCCGATTTATGCCTATGCTGCCGGTTCCTATACCATATCCGGGACGCTGCAACCCGACATTTTCCGCGCGGGCGATCGCTTCTACGGCGATATTGAACAACTCTACGGCGGGTTGCTCGTCGCCGAAACCGGAAGTCCCCTCAGCTTCAACCTGTCGGCGGGACGGCAAATTTTTCAACTCAACCAAGGATTTTTATTTTCGCAGTTCAGCGGTTCGGCCAACGCCCTCGATCGCGGGGCCAGCTACTCGAGTCCCCGCACCGCCTACGATATGACGGTGCTGGCTAATCTGCAGATGGGGGACTTCCGCTGGCTGGGCTTTTTCCTGGAACCCGACGAACTGCCGGCGGCCGAGAGCCACACTCAATATCTGGGGACGAGCCTGAGCTACAACAATAATAAGGGCGTCGAGGCGGCTTTGACCTATGTAACCGTACCGCGATCGTCCCGGCTGTATGTGTTGCCGGATAGCCGTAACTTCACCCGCGAGGGGTTGCAGGCGATCAATCCCCGCCTGCGACTGTCGTCATTATTCGGGGTGTCGGGACTCTGGATAGAGGGCGAATATGCGTATCAATTCAGCACTCAGCAGAGTATGTCCGCCCAGGGGGGTTATGTGTGGCTGGGTTATACTGCCGAGGAGGTTTCTTGGAAGCCCAGCATTAGCTATCGCTTTGCGGGGTTCAGCGGCGACAATCCCCACACCTCCACCTACGAACGCTTCGATCCGCTGCAAGCGAGCGGACTGACGGATTGGTTGCAGGGGATCAATTTGGGCAAGGTTTTTAACAATAGCAATACCTTTTCCCATCGAGTCACGTTCAAGGTGAATCCCAGCGATCGCCTTTTGATTTCGTTGGATTATTATTATCGCTTTGCGGACCAATTGAACAATCTCGGTGGCAATCCCGCCCTCTCAACGCTGGACTCCCACGACCTGGGTCACGAGTTCTTGTTGCTGACCCGATATACTGTATCGGAGAATTTCTTGCTTCAGGGAGTGGGGGCGATCGCTTTCCCGGGTTCTGCCATTCGCCAAGCTGTCGGCCATACCCCCGATCCTTGGATCACCCTACAACTCTCATTGTTCATGTTCTTCTAGTTCAGTAGTGGACCGTTTCAGCTCAAACGAGGCAATATTCAGTCCAGTAGTCCGGTACAACTTGACTCCCAACGTAGCACAGGCATCCTGCCTGTGAGAAAAGAGCGATCGCAGTCCAGTCGGTTGGGTGATTGCCTCATTTAAGATGAAATTGCCTCATTGAAGTGGAACATATCATCGAGGAACTGGGGGAATGGCAGGGCACCGATCCCGAGACGGGATTTCAACTGGTCAAAACTGCCGATCGCAAAATTATCAAAATCGCCGAGTGCAATGATTCGTAAAAATCTTTCGGCTAAGATCCCCCAGAATTGGGGGTTTGAGAGCCGGTGTACAATGATCTGGAGGAGCGGGTTAAAACCTGCCCTCGCCTGACCCATCCTCTCTAGGCGACAATCCATGACGCTCTCCCTAGAAAAACCCACCCCCCCAAACTCCATCCTCCAACGCCACGATGCCACCTGGCAAGACTATGTGGCTATCCGGGATAACCAAGCTATAGACTGGCGGAAAATCTCATTTCATAAAGGATGGTTGTGGATCGATATGGGTAAAGAAGGGCCCAATCATGCTTCGTTCAGTGATTTGATGACCATGATTTTTGGATTCTGGGTATTCCTGCACCCCGAGTGTGTCTTGCAATCCTATCGTCGCTGCATTATTGAACGCCCCGACACCCACGCCTGTGCGCCAGATTTGGTACTCTACAAGGGCGACAACATTCCCAGATGGCAACCGGGCGAACCGCGCCGGATTGACTTGCGACGCCACCGTTTGCCCGACCTGGTGGGGGAAATTGCCGACACCACCCTCAGCCTTGACTTGGACGAACAAAAGCAACTCTACGCCAGCTTAAATATCCCGGAATATTGGGTCGTTGATGTGAAAGGACTGCGGATTTTTGCCTTTGCTTTGGCGGAATCGGGGCGTTATGAATCGATTGAGGAATCCCAGGTTTTAACTGGGTTGCCTATTACCCTCCTAGAACAAACCCTAGAACGACTGACCACCGAAACCAACACCGCCGCTGCCAGTTGGTTAATCCAACAGTTACAAAACCTGCCAGAACGAAAGGACGGCACGGCTGAATCCGAACCCGAGGAGGAAAAAAATGTCCAATAAAACTACCGATGAAGATTTGGAATTGCTGGCCGAATTGGGGGTGGATATCGACCCGGAACCGCCCCGCCAATACTCCCCCAGAGAGGAGCGGATTATCGCCGGTTTTGAGGAAATCGATCGCTTTGTCGCGGAAAACGGCAGACTGCCCCAACATGGGGGCGATTACAATCCCGAAACAGCCAGCCTTTGTAGTAGACCGTTTCGGCTCAAATGAGGCAAAATTCAAAACGGAGCATCGGGCATCTTGCCTGTGGATTCAGATCCG
>NZ_JAYFER010000157.1:0-879 GCF_055795065.1 Lyngbya sp. CCY1209 | reverse complement strand
AAGTCAGTCAGGCTCAGCCTGCATTTACTGTTTGACCCCAGAATCCCCGTCGCTGTCTTCGCGGGGAGTTTGTCAAAAATATATTTCCCCCGGTTGCGAACGGTTGTACGGGTACACCGCCGAGGAAATTGTCGCCGACCCCAAATTGTGGTCCTCTCGGGTTCATCCGGACGACTTCCACACCGTCGTCCGCCCCGCCCTGCACACCCTGTTGGACCGGGGCGAAGACGTCCGCTCCGAATACCGCTTTTACCGCAAAGACGGCTCCCTGCGCTGGTTTGCGGAAACCCTGACCGGCCGCTACGACCCGAGTCACAATCTCTGGTCCGTGACTATCGTCGCCGTCGATATCACGGAACGCAAACAGGCCGAACTCGCCCTGCAACAGTCGGAATATCTGTTTCGTTCCGTCCTGAAAACGATGCCACTCATCGCGGTTATCGTCGATCGCCGGGGAGACATCACCCTCGTCAACGATTGCCTGTTGGAACAGACCGGTTGGAAGCGGGAAGAAATCCTGCATCGAAACTGGTTTTCCACTTTCATTCCCCCGGAGATTCGGGAATCCCTCTACGACACCTTTTTTCGACTGGCCCCGGAAACCGGACAATTTCCCGCCCGCTACGAAAATGAAATCTTGGCCCGCACGGGGGAACGTCGCCTGATCGCCTGGAACAATACGGCCCTGCGCGATCGCGCCGATCAGATCGTCGGTTTCGCCAGCATCGGCGAAGATATCACCGACCGCCGCCGCGCCGAAGAGGCCCTCAGACGACAGGCCGAACAGGAGCGGCTGATTTTAGAAATTACGAGAAAAGGACGAGAGCTTGAAAGCCGTGTCTTTTTAAAGCACGGATGAAAAGCGAACGGCGACTTCAG
>NZ_JAYFER010000156.1:0-14849 GCF_055795065.1 Lyngbya sp. CCY1209 | reverse complement strand
AATCGCCAAGACACATGGAAGTTTCGGGTTCTGTTCCACGAACCGAACTGTAAACACACGAGCGCTCATTGCTATAACTAAATCGGATCTGATATCAATTAAAAAAACCCTTTCCTCCCCTCTCCCAAAATTGGGAGAGGGGCCGGGGGTGAGGGCGAAAACCGATCGCCCTATTTCATCTCCAACGTCCGCACCCGGTTGATCGCCGCGGCCAACTCAAACCGCCGGAACAACGCCAGATCCCCCTGGGGAAACTGGGTAATCGCATCCAAACCCTTTTCGGCGATATCCGCCATGACGCGATCGAGGATTTGGGTCAACGTCTGCCGTCCGTCCATATAATGTTGTCGGGCATAAACCATCGCCTCCGCGATCGCCCGCAATTGATCTTTGGAAACCAACTGTTCCACGGCCGACAGGTCCACATCTTCGGTCCCGAACGTCACCTCGTCGATATCCCGCACCTTCACCCGCACGTCCCGCCGTCCCCGGCTGGGGTCGAGGCTTTCGGGGAGGGGAATACGCGGGGTGAGGCTTCCGAACTGCTGGCCCCCCTCCGCCGTCCGTCCGGTGGTGTACTCCGCTGCGATCGCCTTGGCCTTTTCCGTCAGTTCCAGGGGTTGGAAATTGTCCATCGCGATGACGGTATCCGCCACGTCGAAATAGTCCCCGCTGCCCCCCATCACCAAAATCGTGGAAACGCTATAGTCCGTGTAGAGTTGGCGGATCTTGTCGATAAACGGGGTGATGGGTTCCCGTTCCTTGGCGATGAGGGCCTGCATCCGCCGATCGCGGATCATGAAATTCGTCGCCGCCGTGTCCTCGTCCACCAGCAAAACCGGGGCCGTGGGCGTATCCCCCAGCAGCAGGGTTTCCAGGGCCTCCATGATGTTGGCGGCTTGGCTGGTGCTGCCGCTGGCGTTTTCGGTGGAAAATTGGCGGGTGGATTTCTCCTGGGGCAGTTGGTTGATGAACGGCGAAATATCGACGCCCGAGACGCTGCGGCCATCTTCGGCGCGAATTTTGACGGCGGCGGGGTTGGTGACGACGAATTCCCGACCGTCCCCGGGGATGTGGTTGTAAACGCCCCGTTCGATCGCCTTCAATAAGGTGGACTTGCCGTGGTAGCCGCCCCCGACGATCAACGTAATGCCCTCGGGGATGCCCATTCCGGCGATCGCGCCACCGTTGGGACGGGTCAATTCCACTTCCAGGCTGGGGGGAGACTGGAACGGGACGGCGGTTTCAGACTTCAGGGGGCGGTCGTTGACCCCACTCTGGCGGGGGAGGATGGCGCCGTTGGGCACGAAGGCCACCAAAGAGCGATCGCCGAGTTGTCCCCGCAGGGCGTCCGCGTCTTCGACGGTTTCGACGTGGCGGCGGCAGGCATCCGGGTCCAAACTGTCATATTTGAGGGCGCGATCGACGATCGCGGGGATATCCTCGCACAGCATGGCGGCGGCTTGGCGGCCCAAAATGTTGCGTCCCCGGGCTGGAAGTCCCACGAAAAAGCGGATCTCGACGCCCTTTTCATCGGAAGCGGGGGCGGGTTTGGCCCGTTCCAGGGCGGGGTTGCCCCCCTTGGGTTTGGGGGCCGCCGCGTGGGCGACTTGGACGAGGTAGGCGGAGGTGCGATCGAGGACTTCCTGTCCCACCCGCGTGATGGCGATCATTCCGCTTTTTCCGGTGCCCCGGCGGCTGCTGAGTTCGTGGGCGGCGCGATCGAATTGCCGGGTCAGGTAGTCCCGCAGGGCGATTTCCCGGCTCGGGGTCTGGTAGAGTTGGGGGGGGAACGATGCGATCGCGGCGGGGACTCGCACCCGAAATTTGCTGGGGGCCGCGAAGGGGTCGCCCTGGACGTAATCGATAATTAAGGTAAAGTCCGGAAACTGATATTCGCCCAATAAATCTTTGTAGGCTTTGTAACCTCGGTTATCGAGGTCGAGTAAGGTTTGGCGCAGATCTTCTTTAGTATTCATCGATTAAATAGCCGTGTCTGGGGGTCGTAATTTTTTCTTTGAATCCAACTGTAAGAACCGATACTATTTTATCAGAAATTTTGGCGGATGACCGATCAATTTTAAGTCTCTTCCGAGTCCCAGTCGATCGCCTTGTCCCGCACTTCCAGATGGTTATCTTTCCAAAAGACGCGGGGGATGGTGGTCGCCGAAATTTGAGCCAATTCCGGATGTTGGGGCAGCCACTTCTCGGTTGGGGGATAAAAATCCTCCGCGATCGCGGACAGGGTTTTGATTTCCCCCTCCATTTGAGTCGCCAATTGGTTGATCGCCTCCGCTTTTTCGATCATTTTTTTCCACACAGACTGCGCTTGCAACTGGTAGATTTGAGTCTGTTTCACCGCCAAGGTCGCCCGGATTTGCTTGAGTCGGATGCGGACGGCTTTGATATCTTGGTCGAGGTCTCGCAGGTCGATCGACAGTTGGGAGACCACTTCTTTTTCGCGATCGCGGAACGCTCGCATCGCCTCCGGAGAACTATCCCGGGGAAAGATCAATTTGACCTGAAACGCCGACCGCTTCTGCCGCAACAGCCGATATTCCACCATCGTCGCATCCAACTTTTTTTTGATCGCCTTCCACTCGGCTTCCAATTCGGCAAATGTTTTACTCATCGTTATTCAACTCATCAATCTATGGGGCCAAAAACTATAAAAATAGAAATGGATTGAAAATTATAATGATCAATTCTCCATTTTACCCACACCCCACACCCTGATTTATAGCCGTCGCCAGGGTTGTCGGGAAATCGAGCGATTCTAAAACCCAGACTGTGAAAGGTTTTTCTCCCTATTGCCTGTTGCCTATTGCCTGTTGCCTACCCTAACAAGATTGCAGCCGAGTCAAGAGTAACACGATCGCATCGATCGCGTCTCGCAATTCCCCGGTCTGCAAATTCGACTGATTGACGATAATCGCAAACGCCAGGGGCGAATAATCCGCCGGTTCCACATACCCAGCCAGGGCAGAAACCCCCGTCAGCGTCCCCGTTTTCGCCCACACCCGCCCCACCGCCGCCGAGTCCCGAAACCGCCCTTTCAAGGTCCCGCTGACCCCCGCCACCGGCAGGGATTCGCGATAGATTGCCGCCTGGGGAGAAGCAGCCATCCCCCCCAGGGTATCGATCAGGGTTTGGGGGCTAACTAAATTGTGGCGGGAGAGTCCCGAACCGTCCGCCAGAGCGTACCCCCCGGGATCGACACCCAAAGCCGTGAGGTTCGAGATCACCCGTTCCAATCCCGCTTCCACCGCGTCGGCAGTCGGTGCCTGCACCCCCAAGGTTTTCAACACCGCCTCGGTAAACACATTATTACTTTCCAAATTCACCGTTTTAATTAATTCCGAAATCGGGGGAGATTCGATCGCGGCAATTTCCGGTTCCGAGTGGGGAGAATAGTTATCGACTCTGGCGGTATTGACAACGATTCCCTCCCGTTCTAAAATGGTTTTAAACCCGCGCAAAAAATTCGCCGCCGGTTCGACCACGGCAGCGTAAACCGGTTCCGGTTCCGACCCCACCCGCAACTGTCCGGCGACGCGGATGACGGGGCGGGTGAACTCCCGGCCGATCTCCACAAATTCGCGATCGCCCGTTCCGACGGTGCGGGTTCGGTTGTCAATTTCCCATCCAATTCCCTGTTCCGGACGCACCCACGTCACCCGCAGCGGTCGCCCAACGGCCGCTTCCGGCCACAGCATCAAATCGAGGGAATTTTGGTGGAGAATTAAACTGTTGACGGGCGCACCGTACCCCGCCTGTACGTCCTCCCACTCCCAATTTTGATTGACGGTAAAACCGGGGAAATACCCATCTTCGGCGACCAAAGTTTCGATCTGAGAAATGCCGCGATCGCGCAACTGTTTCGCCAACTCTTGCAATTGAATGTCGGTCAAACTGGGGTCGCCCCGCCCGACGATATAAACCGTTTCGTTATCGTCGCTGTAAATCGAGGTTCGGATGCGGTAATTCGGCCCCAATTCTTCCAGGGCGGCGGCGGTGGTCATCAATTTGACCGTCGATGCGGGGATGAAAAAAACCTCGCGATCGCGCCCATATAAAACCTCGTCCGATTCCAGAGTTTCAATACTAATTCCCCACCGCGATCGGGCGAACTCCGGCCGGTCAATAATCCCCTCAATTGCCGATTCTAATTCAGCCGGACAGAGCGGGTCTGATGCCCAGGCGATCGGCGGAGTAGCCAAACCGATGAAAGTAGAAATGAGAGCGATTATGAATTGATTTCTATTTTCGATTCCCATCCGCAGATGACGCAGATTACACAGATTTCCCATTCCCTATTCCCCATTCCCTATTCCCCATTCCCTATTCCCCATTCCCTAAACCCTACACCCGACATCATATGCCAGAATAAAACAAAATTGTCCCAAATTGACAAGCGAGGGGGATTTATGAGACGGAAAACGACCCGACGGGGATTCATCGCCACCGGAGTAGCCGTCGCCGGGGGGATCATCGGTACGGCCGTATGGAAACGCAACGGCACCGAAATCGTCGCTCAACCCGCCATTTCGACGCCCCAACAGCCCACCCTCCCCGAACGGGTGTTGGGCAAAACCGGGCAAAGCCTGCCCATTTTCGGCCTGGGGACGGCGGGGCAGACGCCCATCGACGATGCGGGGCGGGAACCGGAAGCGATCGCCCAAATTGAGGCGGCGTTAAAATTGGGGATGCGGTATTTCGACACCGCCGCCAGCTACGGTGCGAGCGAGGAACATCTGGGGAAAGTCCTGCCCCCCTACCGATCGCAGATCTTCCTGGCCAGCAAATCGGCGATGCGCGATCGGGATGGAGCCTGGCGGGAACTGGAGCGATCGCTCAAACGCCTGAATACAGATTACCTCGATTTGTGGCAGTTCCACCACGTCTCTTTCCCCGAAACCCTCGACGAGATTTTCGGCAAAAACGGCGCCATCGAGGCGATGGAAGAGGCCAAAGACCAGGGAATTATCAAATTTACCGGCATCACCGGACACCACGAACCGGACGTCATCGCCGAGGGGTTGCGACGCTACCCCTTCGACACCACCTTGGTTTCCATCAACGCCGCCGACAAACACCACCCCCGCCCCTTCGCCCCCACGGTGCTGCCGGTAGCCCGGGAAAAGAATGTCGGCGTCATCGCCATGAAAATCCCCGCCTACGGGCGTTTATTCAGAAATGGCGTGTTGGACGGCATGGAACAGGCGATGGGTTACGTCCTGTCTTTGGAGGGCGTGCACTGCTGCATCATCGCGGCGGAGTCGGTGGAACAGTTGGAGTCCAATTTCCGGGTGGCCCAGGCTTTCAAACCCCTGAGTCCGGAGGAAATGGCCGCGATCGAAAATCGCACCGCCACGGCTTGGCGGGAAAATACCTTTTTCCGGGCTTGGACTTAGTTGGGGCGTAGGGGATGGGGTGTGGGGCGTGGGAAGAATTGATAATTGATAATTGACAATTGATAATGATCGATTAATTGCCTTTATCGACGACCGACTGCCGATTTTTCCCCTCCAACCCCTACAATAGAGAGTCAGTAATTCTACTTATACCATCCCCATTGTGAAGCTTTTTATTTACCATACTCCCGAATTGACCCCCACGGACAGCACCCCGGACTGTGCGATCGTCGTTGACGTACTCCGGGCCACGACCACCATCGCCACGGCCCTCGACGCGGGGGCCGAAGGTGTGCAGGCCTTCAGCGATATCGACGAATTGATGCAGGTGAGCGAGAAATGGCCAGCCGACCGGCGCATCCGCGTCGGCGAACGGGGCGGCGCGATGGTGGAAGGCTGCGACATGGGGAATTCCCCCCTCAACTGCACGCCGGAGGCCGTCGGAGGCAAGCGCCTGTTCATGACCACGACCAACGGCACCCGCGCCCTGAAACGGGTCCAAGCGGCGCCGGTGGTGCTGACGGCGGCCCTGGTGAACCGCCAGACCGTCGTCCGATATTTGATGACGAAGATGCCCGAGACGGTGTGGATTGTGGGATCGGGTTGGGAAGGCAGTTTTTCCCTGGAAGATACAGTCTGTGCGGGGGCGATCGCGGACAGTTTTGCCTCGGAAATGGGCTATCCCCTCGACGATTTAGCCGGAAATGACGAAGTTTTCGGCGCGATCGCCCTTTATGTGCAGTGGCGGGAAAAATTGTACGAACTGATGAACCACGCCAGCCACGGAAAGCGCCTGATCGGTTTAAAATGCTACGATGACCTGAAATATTGCAGCGAAAGGGATATCCTGGAGGTGCTGCCCATGCAGACCGAACCGGGGGTCTTGACCCAATCTGACGTGGAAGTGCAGAGCCTCCAATATTGGATGGAGGAACCCGTAACGAATTGATAATTGAGCATTGACAATTGATAATTTTGAGAATTATCAATTGTCAATTTCCCCCCGCCCCAATTCAACTAAAAAATCGTGTTGACCAAGTTACAACCCAAAATTTCGCAATTTGAGGAACTCGCGATCGCAATTAATCGCGAACATCAACGCTGTCTGGAGTCGCCTCAGACGGCTTTGATCCCGGCTTGCAAGGCGGGGGCGATGTTGCTGAAGGTGCGATCGCACCTGTCCGAAAAAGACTGGGATCATTGGCGGCAAACCCACACCCAGATCTCGGAACAGACGGCCCGGATGTACGTCCAGATCGCCCGGACTTGGCCGGGAATGGACGGAGGATTGGCGGCGTTATCGACTTCTCCGGCGGTTCAAGATCGGCAAGAACCGCCGAAAATTGTACCGGAAAGTCTGCCACCGGAAGTGGAAGTTCCGCCAGCCGAAGAGGCGGCGATCGATGTCGAGTTTACCCCCATCGACGAGCCCCCGGAGGCGGAAAAGACCCCCAATTCTAATGTGATTCGATTCGTGATTCCCGGTCCGGTGGTGCCGAAAGCTCGCCCCCGTGTGACGAACAACGGAACTTATTTGCCGCCACGATATCGAGAATGGCGGAACCGGGCGGAAATTGAGCTTTATCGCCAGATTGAAGACCGAAATTTGCGCGATCGCTTTCCCCTCAGACGAGCGGCTATTTCGATTCGCTTATTCGGCAACCACCGCACTAATTCCGACATCGACAATTTGGCTGGCGCCTGTTTGGATGCCCTGACGCATAAAGGTGCAGGAATTATCCTCGACGACCGCCTCAGTTGCCTGCCCCAACTGACGGTGGAATACGTGCCAGAGGCACCGAAAACTGGGGTTTGGATTGAGATCGAACCGATGAATTAGTGTGATGGGAATTGGCGCGGGATTGGCTCAGGTGAACCCTGCAAACCTGATATTTCTTCAAATTATAAAAAACGGCTATGAAGGTACTGATCAGAAACTTGGGCCCGATTCGAGGTAATACTCAAACCATCGATCTATCCCAACGATTTTATATTTTCGTCGGCTTGAATAATAGTGGAAAAACCTATGTTGCTCAACTGTTATGGACGATTTTTAATCAAGATGTGATTCGGAAATTTGCGCGATCGCACACCTGGGAAGAAATCCCTTGGGAAAGGGAAGGAGTTGTGGCGTTAACCCCAGAACTAATCGACAATATCTTAATCCGATATGCTAATTTTTTAGAACAACAAATAATTTCTACTCTCAACGCAGATTTATTTCCCATACAAGATATTTCACTCGAACTTCATTCCGACAGCTTGACCGCATTAAAGCAGGATTATTTTCAAGCGAACTTTAATATCGGCACTGAAGAAGAAGGAGAAAATAAAGAAATTCAATATTTGACTATAATAAAGGAATATCGCCCATTCCTAGAGTCTTTGGATAAGTCTCGAAGAATATTGAACGATTCGATTGATTTGCAAGACGCTGGCGATGAGTAAAAGAAGAAAAACATATTTAGTCTTTAATCAATCGGATGGAAAATCCCCATTTTTACTCAGGCCGGAATTTCACAAAGCGTTGGAGAAAGAGGGAATCGTTGAAGAGATATCGTTTGCTTGACACTACTCAACGATCGCGATAAAATTAAAATTAAATTCTTTGACCGACAAACTGTAGCCCTGCAAGAGTTGCTCTGATTAAAGAATGGGCTAAATCCCCACAACAAAATTCAGTGAAATTTAGGTTTCAATTAACTGGCGAATTTGGGGCATACTGGCGACGATGCCCTCGCCGCGATCATTGAAAATGGGGCGATCGTTCACCCCCCAAGTTCCCGTCGGATCGAGGGAATACAGGGTTCCCAACAGGCGGGCACCGTCGCCGTCAAGTCCGGTATTTTCCGCCGGGGGAAACGCATCCCGCCACAGATTGATAATATGGCGACAGTAGGCGGCGACGAGGCGACAGGATATTTTTTCATCCAATAGCGATCGCACGATTTGATTGGGTTTGGGGCAATTTCCCAACAGTTCCCGATAGACGATTTCGGCGGTTTTCGGCTTGATTTGGGCGATGCCGATCGACCAGTCGGCCCAGTAGACCAAACCGGGTAAAATTACCGCCAAAATCTCCTCGATATCGTCCTCAAAACTACGGCGTTCCAACTCGTCCAAAACGATCGCCCCGACAATTTCCGGGGACAGGCGGAACTCGGCGGCGGATTGGCGGATCTCGTCCCGCAGGTGATAAATTTTCAATTCATTCCCAGACCGGCCCGAAAGCGATACCATTTTTGACCCTTCCTCAAATCTTCTCAATTATAATCCGTCTCGGGTGCGATCGCGTCTGAATGTAGAAACCGGGTTTCTTCCTCAAACTTCGATTCTAATGCAGCAATTCTCATAGAAACCCGGTTTCTTGCATGACCGAGTTCGTGCTACCCTTAAAAAAGATTTGGGAAACAAACCATGAGCATCACAATCCCCGATGACATTTTCCAAAGTACCGGAATGTCGGAAGCGGAGTTAAAGCTGGAAGCGGATATTGTCCCACGGACTTGGTTTCCAGAACGACCCGAAAGCGATAATATATTCTAGATCGAAACAGGTCGTTCGGATGGATAAGAAACGGGTTCTGGATTTATTGGAGACTCACCGCGATCGCCTCGATGAGTTTGCAGTGAAAGCACTGTTTTTATTCGGATCGGTGGCTCGGGATGAGGCGACCCCGGAAAGTGATGTCGATTTCTTGGTGGAGTTCGAGCGTCCGGTGGGGTTGTTTACGCTGTTGGAATTGCGATCGGTTTTGGAGGAGTTGTTAGATTGTTCGGTCGATTTGGGAACGCCGAATTCATTGCGTCCCCATTTGCGGGAAAAGGTGCTGCGGGAGGCGATTCGTGCCATCTAGGGAATTTGAGTTGCGGGTGCGGGATATGTTGTCGGAAATTGCGGTGGTGGAGGAAACGATCGCGCCAAAAATAGGAACCCATTCGGCGACACTATTGTTAAAATATCTAAGTTGTCAAAAACTCCGATCATGTCTCGCGTGCGATCGCCCGAACTTCCCGCCGATTTTCCCTGGTTAAATTGCGATCGCCCCCTGTCTCTGGCCGAACTGCGGGGACGGGTGGTGGTTCTGGATTTCTGGACTTATTGTTGTATCAATTGCCTCCACATCTTACCGGATTTAAAATATCTGGAAACCAAATACGCCGACAGCCTCACCGTCATCGGCGTCCACTCCGCCAAATTCGACAACGAACGGGACGTTGACAACATCCGCCAAGCAATTCTCCGCCACGATATCGAACATCCGGTGATCGTCGATCGCGATTTTTACATTTGGCAACAATACGCCGTCCGGGCCTGGCCCACCCTCGTCATTATCGACCCCCTCGGCTACTGCATCCGAACCGCGGCGGGGGAAGGCAATCGGGAGGCGTTGGACGAGATGTTGGGAAATCTGATCCGGGACTATCGGGAACGGGGCAAAATCACCCCCCAAACCCTCAATTTCAACCGAGAAAAAAGGGGTTGCCCCCTGACGACCCCCCTGGCGTTTCCGGGCAAAGTTTTGGCAGATTCAACCCAAAACCGCCTTTTCGTGGCGGATTCGGGACACCACCGCCTGATCGTCGGCGATTTGGACGGGGATGCACCCCGAGTCATCGGCACCGGGACGCCGGGATGGCGGGACGGTTCCTTCGCCGACACCCAATTTTTCGCCCCCCAGGGGATGGCAATTTCCCCCGACGGCAATTTTCTCTACGTCGCCGATACCGAAAATCACGCCATCCGCAAAATCGATTTCACCACCCAGACGGTGGAAACCGTGGCGGGGACGGGACGGCAAAGCCGCTACATCTACCCCCACGGCGGACGGGGGACGGAAGTTGCCCTCAATTCTCCCTGGGATGTGGAGTGGGTGGAGAATCGGTTGTTCGTCGCGATGGCGGGTTCCCATCAGATTTGGGTGTGGGACCCCGACGGCGGACGGGTGCAAACCTACGCCGGACGGGGGGCCGAATCCTGCGTGGACGGGGAATTGTTGGCGGCGGCATTTTCCCAGCCGAGTGGCTTGGCGGCGGACGGTTCGGAGTTGTTCGTCGCCGACAGCGAAAGCAGTTCGATTCGGGGGGTGGGTTTGGGGGATAATCCCCGGGTGCGGACGATTGGCGGCAGCGGGGAATTGTTCGGATTCGGCGAGATTGCATCCGCAACGCTTCGCGATCGCGACAGCCGGGGATTTAATGTCCGACTTCAGCACTGTTTGGGTGTAGAATATGCGAATAAATCCCTGTGGGTGGCGGACACCTACAATCACAAGATCAAGCGGGTCGATCCGCAGACGGGAGACTCTCAAACCATCTTGGGAACCGAGGCGCAATTGGCCGAACCATCAGGGCTCAGTGCGATCGGCGATCGCCTATATATCGCCGATACCAACAACCACGCGATCCTTGTTCTAAAGCTCGATACTCTCGCCATTTCAACTGTAGAATTTAAGGGATTGTGCGCCCCCAATTTTTGCATTCCAGACCGCTCCGCGCCCGCGTAACACAAGCTTCTAGCTTGTCACAGGCCGGATGCCTGTGCTACTGAAATTTTAACTCAATACCACCATGACTCAACCTTCAGATCGAGAACGCTATCTCGCCCTAATTGATGATATCATCGCCAATATTTTAAAAGGAAAAATTGCGTCGAAAGCTTTGATATACAAACGCTTGGTCGATGAAATTAAAGTCGGAACTGGAGAAATTTTCGAGCGGGGCTTGGTCGAAAAAATTGGCGCCCTGGAATCTTTGGTCGAAACCGAGTCCGACGAACTCAAACAGGCGAAAGCTACCCGACAACTGCGGGGGATTCAAATGATCCGGCAAGCTTGGGAAGATTGGCAGAAAAATTATCAAGTTCAGAGCCATTCTAGCAGTGCCGTCAAACAAATTATAGAAGCCGATCCCAAGGAACGATTGACCGTTTTAATTGAAGTTCTCGACCCCAACCAATCTTACGTTTTCAAACATCCCCAAATCCGGCAACTTGCCCAAACCTTAGAACAGGAAGCAGGCCGTTTGCCGGAGGAATCGGAAGCGGCGGAATTGCGACAGTATGCGGCGGGATTACTTCAGGGTATCACCACTGTCAAAGAACTGGAACCCTATTTGATTAGCTGGGTGTACGATCGCCCCCAGAGAGACATCGGATTCGGCGGCGGTGCGACGGCAGCAGGACCCTGGGAAACCTGGGCAAAAAACGTCAACAGCCCCCTCGCAAAAGAGCTATTTACCCGACAAGCACAAAACCAATCCGCCGCAATTTTTGCCCAGTCCCAACAGCAAATCGACTGGAAAGAATGGGTGGGGTTGATTATCTTAATGCGGGACTTGCAGGCGGGACTTGTCACCTGGTTCGACAAACAACCCTACAGTGCCCAGGTGGGACAAAATTTGGCTGGCGTGACGTTCATGGTGTTCGCGATGATTTGGTCCGAACTCAGCAACGGGTTTCAATCATTGTCCTCCGATTCCGATCGCGATCGCCTCTCCCGAGGTTGCTTTCAAATGACATTGCAAATTCTGCGGACATTTGCCCAGCGGAGTAATTTTCCCCTTTACGGTGGCGTATTCGCATCGTTTTCGGGTGACAATTTCCGCGAAACCATCACCTACCTCGATCGCCCCCTCAGTTACGTCGAAAATATTCTGGAGAAAGCCAGAATTCTTACCGTTCTTGGCTATTCTCAGCAGTGGATCGGCAATCACTACCGGGCTGAGGAACTGCACCAGGAGGCGTTGGAACGGGCGATTCAGACGGGCGATCGCGCCTGCGAGGTGGCGAATTATAACCACCTGAGTCGGTTGCGGTTGCGCCAAAAAGACTATTCCCAAGCGGCTACCTACGCCCAACGCGCCCTGATTTTAGCCCGACAGATCGGCGCCCGCCAGGGGGAATCGTACTCTCTGATCAGTTTGGGATTTTCCGAGATCGCGATCGCCAGACAGGAGCGATCGGTGACGTTTGAACAGCTCGAAAGTTCCATAAACTACCTGGAACAGGGATTGAAATTATCGGAAAAATTCAACGATTTGGTCAATCAAGCCCTCGCCTATTTGGGTTTGGGAATGGCTTATGTTTCCCTGGAACAGCCCGCTCAAGCCGTCCCCGTTTTGGAGCGAGGTTTGTCCGTCCTCCAACAGATGGGAGAGCAAGATTTACAAGCCCTCACCCACGCCTATTTGGGGGAGGCTTACTATCAGCTCGAACGGGAAGATTCCGCCGTCTACCACGCCTGTCTGGGGATGTATTTGCTCGAACAGCGGGGGGATGCCCGGTGGCGGCAGGCGGGGGGTTTGGTGATGATTTTGCAGGGGCAATTGGGAGAGGAAAAATTTCGGCAAATTTTGGGGCGACATCGCTCTCAGTTCATCGCTATAATTGGCGTTGACGGGTTCGATTATTTGCCCGAATTGAGCGATCGCTATCGCCATTCGGAATAGGATGGTTTTCCGGGATGGGGCCGGTCCCGGGCCACAAAAAAACACCCCGGGCGGAGGGGTGCATTTTCTGTTAAAATTGCTCGGGAGCGGTCGCAGCAACGTCAGTGACTTTTTTGCCGTCCCACTCCCCCGCTCTTTAGAAGCGGTTGCGTCGCTGACCGCCGCCGTTAGATCCCCGCTCTTCCCGGGGTCGTGCTTTGTTGACCGTCAGGGAACGTCCCAGCCACTCGGCACCGTTCAGGGCAGAAATCGCGGACTCTTCTTGATCCAGTGATTCCATTTCTACGAACGCAAAACCGCGCACGCGACCCGTATCGCGATCGGTGGGTAGGTGAACTCGCCGAACTTCGCCGTACTCGGAAAAGGCTTCGTTGATGTCCTGTTCGCCAACCTCATAGGACAAATTGCCAACATAGATAGACATAGGTTATCTCCGTCAAAAAATAGGTGTAGAGATTTGGATTTCGGAGAGAACCGTTGTCTTTACAAAACAAGAAAAACCTGTCAATACTGAAAACAAACTCTGCTACCGATACTTACTTCTCGAATTTCACTGTAACACCTCAATCGGCGAATGTCAAGACCCTTATGGACACGGAAGCCAGAAACGCCTGAAATCCCCAGCCCCACTGGCGATCGCCCCCATCGGTGAATTTTGGAGGCGATCGCACTTTCAGGTCAAATCACGTCAGACGACCCAAGTCGTGAAGTCGCCGGCGTCGAGGTCGGCCACATCCACACCCGTCAGTTGGGCCAGGATGTCCGAGCCCGACGAGATCTGAGTTTGACCGCCGACGGTTGTCAGGGTCAGGTCTGCGAAGGTCAAACCGCCGTCGAGGACGATGAGATCTTCGCCGTCGGCAAAATCGGTGATGGTATTGAGCCCGTAACCGGAGGCCAGAAGGAAGCGATCGCTCCCATTTCCGCCCGTGAGGGTGTCGGCCCCCGCGGCCGCGACCAGGATATCGTCGCCGTCGCCCCCGGTGAGGCTGTCGGCTCCTTCCCCACCGTCAAGGGTATCATCCCCGCGATCGCCCAAGAGGGTATCGTTGCCCCCGCCGCCGTCGATCAGGTCGTCGTCCTGGCCGCCGTAGAGGAAATCCGCATCGTCGCCCCCCAAGAGGGTATCGTTGCCCCGGTTGCCGAAGGCGGTATCGTTTCCCTCGTCCCCCTCGATGAGGTCGTCGCCGATATCGCCGAACATCAGATCGGTTCCGGCATTTCCGACCAGGGCATCATTCCCCTTACCGCCGTACATTTCATCGTCGCCGTCGCCGCCGTCGATCCAATCTTCGCCCGAGTTGCCGTTGAGCCAGTCATTACCGGCATTTCCGGCGATGGTGTCGTTGTCGAGGTCGCCGAAGATGCTGTCTTCCCCTTCGCCGCCCAAAACTTGATCGTCGCCCTTTCCGGCGTAGACCGTATCATTGCCATCGCCCCCGTCGATATTGTCGCCCTCCGAGTTGCCGTGAATTTCGTCGTCGCCGTCGAGGGCCGCGATCGCATCTTCCCCGCCGAAACCGAAGAGAACGTCGGCATCTGCCGTTCCCGCGATCGCATCATTCTCATCACCCGCTTCGGTGTCTCCACTTCCGACATGGGGGGAGAAAATCAACGGAAATGCGATCGGGATGATGAACTTCGAGGGGTCATAAAGGTCAGATTCCACAGAGTTTTCAGCTTCAGTTTACGACGGGTTGTCTTCGGGAAAATTTTCGCCCGCTTCGGAAGCATTAGATGGGGAATTAAAAAGGGTAACTGGGGATGGGGTAAATCCCGAATTCGTTGGGGTGCTGACTTCCTCCTGAGTCGTTTTTACCTCTGCATTTTTAGCTTCAGTTGTATCCTCTTCCGTGGTATTTTCTTGGATATTATCCTCCTCGGTAGTGTCTTCCTGAGTGGTATCTTCTTGAGTGTTATCTTCCTCGATATTATCCTCCTCAGTCGTATCTTCCTCGGGATTATCCTCCTCAGTCGTATCTTCCTG
>NZ_JAYFER010000155.1:0-2883 GCF_055795065.1 Lyngbya sp. CCY1209 | reverse complement strand
GCGACTTCAGTCGCCGTTCGCTTTTCATCCGTGCTTTAAAAAGACACGGCTTTCAAGCTCTCGTCCTTTTCTCGTAATAAAGTCACCCCTCACCCAACCCCGGGCGCCGGAGCCGTAGAATTCTATATAATACCACATATATCCATCATTGGCGATGGTTTCATTGATGACGTTAACCCCGTCTCCGGCATAGCCGTAGTGAGGAGAAGAATAACCGGTTCCGGGGCCGGAGCGAATGTTAATTTGGGAGCCGTAATCGGAAGTTGTCAAGCGGGCGGGATAAGCGAAGCTGGGAAGGGCGACGGCGGCCATCATGGCGATCGCAGAACAGGTAGCCAGGACTAATGTTTTGGGACTCATGGAACGACTCCAGAAGTAATAAAGTGTGTGTCGAGCAAGGATGTGTGTCTGATTTTTTCGGTCAAACTGTCGGGAATTGAACGGTGGGATTAGTAGGTGATGAAGTCCCCGCGAACCCAACCCCGGGCGCCGGAGCCGTAGAATTCGATGTAGTACCAGGTGTATCCGTCGTCGCCGATGGTGTCGTTGATGATTTCAACCCGATCGTCATCGTAGCCGTAGTGAGGAGAAGAATAGCCGGTTCCGGGGCCGGAGCGAATGTTAATTTGGGAGCCGTAATCATCAGAAGTTAAATAGCCCGGATAAGCCAAACCGGGGAGGGCGGTGGCAGCCATCATGGCGATCGCGGAACAGGTAGTCAGGACTAATGTTTTGGGACTCATGGAACGACTCCAGTATTAATAAAGTGAAGTTTGAGCCAGAATTGGTGTCGGGTGCTTTGCTGTTTTCTAGCTTGTTCTTATTATTTCCGGAACAACCGGGGTTTGGAAATCGTGGAACTACCGAACTTTTGAATGTAAACTTGTGTAAAACTGTGGAAATTACCGAGATATTTGTGAATTTGAGGTGACTTCCATTACATCTATCAAGTTGATAGCTCAAGTTGATAGATTGAATTCGCTCGGTATTGATGCGGTGTGTGCGAGGCAGATGGTATCAATGTTAACAAAAATGCGTCAACAAAAGTGATGGGATTGTCGGGTGGAAAAGGCTTTCACTCGGGTTGATGTAAGGGAAGAGTAACTGTGACGATCGTCCCCCGGTTCACTTCACTTTCGATCTGGATCTGACCCCGGTGATTTTGCACGATCGCGGCGACAATTGACAACCCCAAGCCCGACCCCGACAAACTGCGGTGGCTGCGGGCTGGATCGACCCGGTAAAAGCGATCGAAAATGTGGGGGAGGGCTTCGGGGGGGATGCCGATGCCGGTATCTTTGACGGAGACTTGCAGGGCTTCAAATTGCCCTCGCCAATCTCGGGATTCTGGGGTTCGGGGCGATCGCATTTCCTCCCGGGAAGAAAATCGCCCGTTTCTGGGGATATATTGGAGCGTGACGATAATTTCTCCGCCCCCGGGGGTGTAGTTCAAGCTGTTGCCGATCAAATTAATAAATAATCGCCCCAACTGATCGCGATCGCCCTCCAAAGTAAATAAATCCGTTTCGACTTCGGGGGGGAGCGTCTCCCCCTCCGACACCGGGGAAGGGGGGTCGATCAAATTCAGGGACAGGTGGATGTCAGCCGCCGAGACGATCGCTTCGAGTTCCTCCATCACTTCCATCAGCAAAGCATCCAGGGGGACGGGGGCGAATTTTGACTGTACCATTCCCCCATCCTGTCGGGCCAAAAATAGCAGGTCGTCCACCAGGCGGCCCAGGCGCCGGGTCAGGCGCTCGATCGCCTGCAATTGTTGTTGGCTATCCGGATTGATATTTGGATCGGCCAAGGCGACTTGAACATTGGTTTGGATCGTCGCGATCGGGCTGCGGAGTTCGTGGGAGGCGTCGGCGGTAAACTGTTTGAGATGCTGATAAGATTCCCGCACGGGTTCGATCGCCAACTCCGACAAAAACCAGCCGATGGCTGCCACAGAAATCAACGTCAAAACCGCCCCCGTCGCCAGATCCGTCACCAACTGGCGGATCGGCTTCGTCACCTCAAACCAGGGGTGGCTGACTCGCAGATACCCCAAAACTTGACGACCGATTTCGACGCGATCGGTCACTTGTCGCAGTACCATTTCCTGGGAGTTCCCGGCGGGTTCGTCGAGTAACGACCAGTGATGATCCCTCAAGCGAACCGTTTCCCCGTTTCGGTGGGGGTGGAGGGGGATGTCGAGGGGTTCGGAGAGGGTGGACCACAATAATTCCCCCGTGGGGCCGAACCATTCTATATCGATGTGGTCGTCGTCGGCCGCATCGACATTATTGCGAAAGCTGGCTTCGATATTGACGGCGTACTGACCCCCCCGGACGGGTTCGATGACGAGCGATCGCTCCACCACTTCCACAACATGATTGAGGGTATCGTCGATGCGATCGATGAGGGTATTGCGGACGTAGAGATAAAAGCCGCTGGCGAACAGCAGCAACAGCACTGCGGTGACGGCGGTGTACCAGAGGGCCAAACGGCGGCGGGTGGCTTGGAACATGGTTGGGGAATGGGGAAAAAACCGGGTTTCTAGGGGAGATGTGGGTGGGGAGGATCAGAGTCCCCAGGTTTAGCGATCGCCGGTGATCGCAAAAATGAAGAGTGCAAATGCCGCGATCGCCACCGCCCCGAGGAGCAAAAATTTGCGTCTAGAATTGACCATTTTTCCCGATTTTTTGCCGACAGTTTTCCAAGCTTCCGCTGGGGAAAATTAACCCTTAATAATTAATCATTAATCATTAATCATTTTAAATCGGGAACTTGTGAATTTTTGACGGTTGACTTTTGACTTTTATAGCAATGAGCGCTCGTGTGTTTACAGTTCGGTTCGTGGAACAGAACCCGAAACTTCCATGTGTCTTGGCGATT
>NZ_JAYFER010000154.1:0-9179 GCF_055795065.1 Lyngbya sp. CCY1209 | reverse complement strand
AATCGCCAAGACACATGGAAGTTTCGGGTTCTGTTCCACGAACCGAACTGTAAACACACGAGCGCTCATTGCTATATAGCAACCTCCAAGACACTTAGGATATCACAAAATTCGGAAACCGATACAGTGATGGCTGTTTCTCCCTATTGCCTGTTGCCTGTTGCCTGTTGCCTTTTGCCTACTATACTAGAAATACTGCACCGGAGGCTACCATGACCATTTCCCAAGATTTAGAAACACTGAAAACTGAATCCGAATGGGAAGAGATTGAATTTCCTCCCGGAGATTTGGAAAGTGAGGAACCACCTTTGGAAAGCTATTTGCACCTACAACAAATTATTCTGTTGCTCAACTGTCTGGATTGGCTGTGGCGGGATAAAACCGACTATTTCGCCGCCGGGAACCTGAGCATTTACTACAGTCCCGAACAGGTGAAAACGAAGGATTTTCGGGGGCCGGATTTCTTCGTGGTGTTGAATACGGAACAGAAACCCCGCAAGAGTTGGGTGGTGTGGGAAGAGGGGGGAAAATATCCCCATGTGATTATCGAATTGTTGTCGAATTCGACAGCCAATGTTGACCGAAACACGAAAAAACAAATTTATCAAGAGATTTTCCGAACTCCCGAATATTTCTGGTTTTCTCCAGATACATCGGAGTTCCGAGGGTTTCACTTGGTGAACGGGGAATACCAAGACATACAACCGAGCGATCGCGGATATCTTTGGAGTCACCAGTTACAATTATTTCTGGGGATTTACGAAAATAAACTGCGGTTTTTCACAGCGGACGGCGACTTGGTTCCGACTCCGGAAGAATCGGCGACAAACGAAAAACAACAGCGGGAACTGGCGGAACAGCAACTCGAAACCGAACGACAACAAAAGGAGAAACTGATCGCCAAGTTGCGGGAGTTGGGAATCGATCCGGATACCGTTTAAATTCCGCTTCAAACTGCGATCGCCTCCCGCCGCGTCAACACCATCGCGATCGCCTTTTCGTAATAGGCGACTTCGTTGATAAAAATCGGCCAGACGGGGGTTTCTCCGTCATAATAAATTGTGGTTCCGTCAAACTTTAAAAACATCGGATCGCCGGGGTTCAACTGCTGGTAATCCCGTCCCTGCAATTGTGGGTGAATCATCCCGGCGAGTTCCCCGGTTTCCGTGCGGGGATAGTCTACGACTCGCAGAAATTGATAGATCGTGAGGGTGCGATCGCCCCCGATGAGTTCCCCCCGGTTGTACCGTTCGATATAATCCAAAACGGCGTGGATGACCTGTTCAGCCTTTTCAAATAGTGCGGCATCCAACATTCCCGGTGCCACCGGCCCCACCTCAATTGAAAAGCCGCGATCGCACAGGGATTTCATGGACGGATTTTCCCGCTCCGGATCGATCCAACTGTAAATATTTAAGTCCGGAAAAATACCTTTCAAGTGGGCGGCTATTTGGCGATTAAATGAATTATTTTTAACCCAAATTAATGTCACCCCCATGTGGGCAGTGCTGCTGTGAAAATCAAAAATAGCGTCGATCTTGCCCTGTCCCTGTTTGCCCCATCGTTCGACGATCCACTGCGCCCTCTGAATTTCGTAGATTTCCGAATTGGATTGTTCCAAATGTTCCCGTCGAAAACACCGGTTTAAATCGCGATCGACGTAGCGTTTATTAATTTCAAATGCCCGGGGATTGGCCAATAATGTCAGGGTTTCAAATGTCGATCGCGTCACTAATTTCGGCGATCGCTCGAATTTTTTAATTAAATATATGCCGGTCCATTCGTTGCCGTGGGTTCCCCCGACAATGGCGACGCGGCGGATGGCGTCGGCGGTTTGCGGTGTGAAATTCATCAGATTCGATAGCAAATATAATGATAACTATAACGATTTTAAGCGATCGGCGATCGCTCCCACTGCCATCCGGCTGTTGACCAGGCGGAAACGCCACAGGGCAGATCTCCTCTATTATAAGCGACCGAAGCGATCGGTTCAGAGCCCGCCACGCCTCAAGAGGAAGAGGGCGCGATCCGATCCCAATACGCTTTGACTCCCAAACTGAGGAGATAGCCGCCGCAGGAAACGAGGATAATCGTCGCGCCGGAGGTGAGGTTAAAAAAGTAAGAAAACCACAACCCAGTCATGGTAAAAATAATCCCAAACAGACTCGACAACACCATCATCTGTTTGATATCTTTGACGAATTGGGTGCTGATGGCAGCGGGCACGGTCAGCAACGCGATCACCAAAATCAGTCCAACCACCTGCATGACCATCACCACCGTCAGACCGATCGCGGCGACCAAAACCAAATATAAATAATCCACCGGAATATTGCGGGTCGTGGCAAACACGGGGTCGAAGGAAATCGCCACCAGTTCTTTATATAGAGAAACAACCAGAATAAAAATTAGGACATCCAGTCCCAACATCACCATCAAATCCGTGCGGGGGACCGTGAGGATGCTGCCGAATAAATAACTCATCAAATCGGCTTTGTATCCCGGTGTCAGGTCAATGAAAATAATCCCGATCGCCATTCCCAACGCCCACATCACCCCGATAATCGTATCCGATCGCTGTTTGGTTTTTCGTTCCACCAACCCCATACCGACGGCCGAAATCAGAGAAAATGCGATCGCCCCGAACAGCGGATTAAATTGGAAAAAATACCCCAAACCGATGCCCCCATAGGCGGCGTGGGCGATGCCACCGCTGATAAAAACGATCCGGTTGACCACCACAAATGAGCCGATAATGCCGCAGGCGATACTCACCAAAATTCCCGCCATCAGGGCATTTTGCATGAACTCAAACCGTAGTGCCGTATGAATCGCTTCGAGCATAATTTTAATATGATTTACTGGTGGTCTCGAAAAACGCGGTGGGGAATCGAACCGTGGGAAATCAAATCGATCGGACATTGATAGGTCTGTTCGATCATTTCGGGGGTGATCTGGCGATCGCCATGATAAAATAGTTTTCGGTTCAAACACCCCACCGTTTTAACATGAGTTGAAACCGCCCCCAAATCGTGGGAAATAATCACAATAGTCATGTATTCATTCAGTTCGTGCAGGAGTTCATAAATCCCATATTGCATCCTCGGATCGACGCTGGCTGTCGGTTCGTCCAACAGCAAGATCCGGGGTTCGCAAGCCAACGCCCGGGCGATATAGATCCGCTGTCGCTGTCCGCCAGATAACTCGCCGATGGCGCGATCGCGAAATTCCAGCATCCCTACTTTTTCTAAGGTTCGGTTGACGATTTCGCGGTCTTGTTTGGTGTAACCTCTAAACAGCCGTCGCCGTCCCAATCTCCCCATCAACACCACTTCGGAAACGCGCACTGGAAAGCTGCGATCGAACTCAAAAGTTTGGGGGACGTAACCCACATATCTGCGCCCCTGCACGGGCGAAAATCCCATAATTTCCACCGTCCCCCGCCGAGGTTTCAACAGCCCCAACATCACTTTCAGCAGGGTGGTTTTCCCCCCGCCGTTGGGGCCGATAATGCCGATAAAATCCAGCTCTCGAACCGTCAGGCTGACATCTTCCAAAACCGGTTCTTGCCGGTTATAACTCGCCCAGATGCGATCGAGGGTCATGACCGCTTCGGTGGGCGGATCGGATCTTTCTGAAGGGTAGCAAGATGGCACGTCAATCCCTAATTTTAACATAATTAACCGACTGTTTGGGTGATTTATTTCTAATTGAGAGCACCGGCGAATTTTTCCGAGACTTCCAGCAAATTCTCCGACCAATTGGGGGCGAGGGGGGTGACTAAAATCACTTCTCCGCCGATCTCTTGAGCGATAGTTTGAGCCGACTCCGTGTTGAATTCCGGCTGGGCAAAAATGACTTGGATATTTTCCGCTTTCGCCTCCGCAATTAACGTCGCCAATTCCGAGGCGCTCGGTTCTTGTCCCCCCACTTCGATCGCCTCCTGTTCGAGGTTATAATCGGCGGCGAAATACCCCCAAGAGGGATGAAAAACCATAAACTGGCGATTGCTGACCCCTTCCAAATTAGCGCGAATTTGTGCGTCAATTTGGTCGATTTCCGCCCAAAACTGTTCGAGATTTTGTCGGTAGGTTTCCTGGTTCTCCGGGTCAACTTTCACGAGTCCTTCGTAAATATTTTGAGCCTGTTGTTTCGCCAGTCGAGGTGAGAGCCAAATGTGTGGGTCGAGGGTATCTCCCCCGTGGTCGTGGCCGTGGTCGTGGCCGCCTTCTGCTTCGTGATGGTGGTGGTCTTCCAGGGGCAATTTTTCGATCCCCTCAGCCGAATCAATCACTAACATTTGCGGGTTGGCACTTTCGATCCGGGGCATCCAGGGTTTTTCAAAGTGGATGCCGATGCTGACGTAGGCTTCCGCGTCGCTGAGATCCTTCAACTGCTGGGGTTTGGGTTCGTAGGTCGCCGGAGACGCGCCGGGGGGAACCATGACGTTGACATTGACATTCTCGCCGCCAATTTTCTCCACGAAATACTTTTGCGGCAGGATGCTGACGGTCACATCGATCGCCCCGTCGTTGACTTCCGCGACTTCTACGGTGTCCGTCCCCTCCGACGCGGAAGGTGTCGTCGAACCACCGCACCCCGCGATCGCTCCCAC
The DNA here is from genome assembly GCF_055795065.1 of Lyngbya sp. CCY1209. Classification (NCBI taxonomy): domain Bacteria; kingdom Bacillati; phylum Cyanobacteriota; class Cyanophyceae; order Oscillatoriales; family Microcoleaceae; genus Lyngbya; species Lyngbya sp. CCY1209. Next base: position 4,564 of record NZ_JAYFER010000154.1, on the reverse strand, counting down.
TGCAAGCATTAGGGCGATCGCCGTCCCATTCACTCGTTCCCGCATCTGTCTCCCTCCCTATGATACTCCCAGATGGCACAGACAAAAATGATAATCATTATCATAACATGGCGATCAGGATTTGAGATTCGGGAATCTGGATAGATAATTGTCAATTATCAATGATCAATTCTCAATTTTTCTCCAAGAACGCCTCCACCAAAACTTGTATCTCGTCGGGAATTTCCGTCACCAGTCGTACCGGGAAGGCATCGGTGGAAATGGAGCGGAAATATTCGGGCGTCAGAAAGATTTCGTACTCTCGGGCGTCCGGAGTCAGTTGTGCCGCCATCGCCAAAGTGAAGGCCTTAGCATAGTTCCGGATGTCGGCCGTGGCGACGCCGAACACCTCATTTCCCGATAGCGGCGTGTTCGGCCGTTGGGATTGATCCTTGACAAAGGCGGGATCTTTGACGCTCAGATGAGTTCCCCCGACGACGCCGACGAGCCATTTGGGGGCTCTAAGTTGGGGAAAAATGCCGATCTGATCCGAGAGGGCGGGGGTGAGTTTGTCGGCGGAAACGGAAAAAATCAGGGTAGGGACTTCCACCCGGGCGAGTCCCGTTTCGCCGAAGAGTAAAGATGCGGTGGGGTTGAGGGCGATCGCGGCTTTGACCCGGGGATCGTAGAGTCGATAGCGGTCTTCGGGGAGTTGGCTGGCAATACATTGGGTAATTTGTCCGACACTGAACCTGACCGCTTCGGTTCGGCACCGTTCCCGCAGGGATTCGAGTTGAAATTCTCCCCCGGCGATGGCCAAAGCGGTACTCCCCCCCAAAGAATAGCCGATCGCCAGCACCCGTTCCGGATTGAGCGATCGCCGGATCTGCGGGTCCATTTCAACCCCCGCCGCCAACTCGTCGAGGACGAAACTGATATCCCGGGGGCGTTCGAGCAACTCCTCCGGTTGCAGAGCCAGGGCGCGATCGATGTAAACCTGGTTGCTTCCCGGATGTTCCAGGGCCAGGAACCCGAAGCCGTGGGAGGCCAGGTGGCGGGCCAGGTAGTCCAACTCGTTGCGGACCGACCCCCGGCCGTGGGTGAACACCACCAGGGGGCGATCGCTCCCCACCGTCTGCGACCAGTACAGATCCGCCAAAATGGTACGGTTGCGCCCTTCGTCCTCAAACTGCAACGGGATGACTTCAACTGTAGCCGCTCCCGGTTGAGTCGGGTCAAAAGGGACAGCCACATCAGGCGTTGTCGCCTCCAACTCGTCGGCCATTTCCACCATAAATTGTTGAGTTTGCCAAAAAGAGCGATTCAGGCGGGCGAAGATGGCGAAAGCCGCGTCGAGGTCGATGCGAAGTTCCGGGTTCGGATAGGCCTCCAAAAACCCCAGCACCGAGAGTCCCTGGGGGTCTTCTGCCGAGGCGATCAGCGCCCCTTTCAGGGCCTCCCCCCCCGGTTCAGCCGTCACAGTCGAAATGCCGTCGAGGATCGTTTCGCCAATTTGGGTGTTGAGGAGATTTTGCACCGAAGCCCGGTCGAGGGATAAATTGATATTTAACGCTTCGAGGACTTGGCGTCTCTGTTCGGGGGAGAGGAGGGTGCCGTAACCCGCCAGAGAAACGGGTATCTTTCCCGTGCGGGCGAATTCCCGCAAATCGTCCACCGCCACCGAAACGGAGGCGATCCCCTTGCGGACGACGACGGTTTCCGCCGCCCGTACCGGAGTTGCGATCGCGCCCCAACTCCCGAGGACAAGGGCGATCGTCAGACCCAACACCAACCGATATCGTTGCCAATTCAACTGCATGAAACCCGAAAAAGTAGTGAAAAAGTAATATAGCGCGGGCCCAGGCGCACCCCATAATTCCCCCGACTCCCTAATACCGACTCCCGACTCCCCAATTACGATCCGCCCCGCGTCGTAGAAGTATCTTTCTGCAAAACCTCCGAGAAGGCGAAATCGGGGGCCGCCAAGACAAAAATCGTAGCCGGCAATCCTTCCGCCATAGCCTGTAGGCTGTCGTAATATTCGCTGTAATGGAAATTTTCCCGGGGCGGAGCCATTCCCAAAAACACCAGGTCAGCTTGTCGGGAAGATTGACGCAGGATCTCCGGGAACGGTTGACCTTCGGAGACGATCACCTGGGGTTTCGCCCCGATTCGCAACTGTTCCACGACGCGATCGAGGTTAGGGCGAGCCGCCTGAGCCGCTGTCGCGTCCGGGACCACCAAATTCAAATTGATCTGAGCTCCCCGCCAGTCCAGACTCGTCCGTAGCAGGTAAGCCAAAATCAGCATCAACCCCCCGTTCGCGTTCAATCCCCCCCACCAAACATCAATGCGCTGGCGACGGCCAAATCCCCGTTCCGACTCGTCCCGCAGGACGATCACACTCCGCCCCGCATGATGGAAGTGAGCGATCGCGTCGCAGTAGGACTCCCGCCGTTCCGGGGATTTAGTATCTCCCAACAAAATCGTATTCGGCACCAGCGGACCAATTCCGTAGGATTCCACGAGCTGCCGCGCCCCCGCGAAGGGGTCGGGAGCCGTAATCACCCGCACGAGCCCTTCAATACCCCGCTTGTCCAAATACTCCCGAATCGTTCCCTCCATTTCGCCGCGCTGGGCCGGATTGCGCGATCCGCTGGGCAAAACGGTGCAGACGGTGAACAGGCTGCGGTTGTGGGTGAGGTTGGCGGCCAACTCGACCAGATGCCAGCGTTTAGTCGGGGCTCCGGAAAAGGTGAGGATGTGGGGACGCCAGTTTTTGGTGTCGGGGGTGTAGCTGAGTTGGAACAGGCCCATCCGCACCAGGGCCATCCAGATCCCCTGGCGGACGTCCCCCCAGGCGCTTTCGAGTTCCCGGCGTTCAAGCCAAATGTAAATACCGAAGACAATAACAGCAGCGATAATAGTAGCCAGGGAGTCGATCAGGAACATCACCCCCAGACAGCCGATCACTCCCAGCAGGGAGAAGAACCAGTGAACTTTGAAGGATGGACGGAAGGAGGGACTGCGTAGAAACGTCTCAATTCCCGCCGCCAAGTTCAGCACCAGGTAGGTGGTGAGGAAGAACATACTCAGCACCGGGGCGATCAAGTTCAGGTCGCCAACGGCTACTGCAACCAGTACAAAGGCAAGGGTAAAGACAGTAGCGATGCGGGGTTCGTCATCTTCCCCGCTTCCGGTACCCAAAAACCGCAACCCACTGGGTAGAATCCCATCTCGTGCCAGGGCTTGCAGCACCCGGGGGGCCCCAAGGATGCTGCCGAGGGCGCTCGACAGGGTGGCCCCCCACACGCCCAGCAAGATCGCCGGCCCCCAGACGGCGATGCGCTGCATAATCAGGGTATCGGCAATGAGGCTGGCCGTATCGGCTCGCATCGATAAAAAGATAGGAAGGATCATATAGATCACATAACCCGTCCCGACGGCAGCCAGGGTCCCACTGGGAATCGCCTTGATGGGATCGCGTAGATCTCCAGACATATTCACCCCGGCCATGATACCAGTGACAGCGGGGAAGAAGACGGCGAACACGGGCCAGAAGCCCTCTTTGGCGACATCGGCGGCGATTTCGAGATCGGCGGGGGTGGCCGGGATTTTTTGTCCGAAGGCGAAGGAGATCAGGGAAAGGGCGATCGCAGCCATGATGAAGTATTGGGCTTTGATCGCCAGTTGGGCGGATTTGATGGCGAGGACGGCGACGGCGATCGTGGTGGCCAGCGCCACCCAGCGCACCGTCAACTGGGGAAAGGTGAGGACGAGACTTTCGGCGAAACCGATGGTGTAGAGGGCGACGGAGAGAGCTTGAGCGAAGTAGAGGGGAATGCCGATCGCCCCCCCGGATTCGATGCCTAGGGAGCGACTGATCATATAGTATGCGCCCCCGGCCCGCACGACGCGATCGGTGGCGATCGCACAGATGGAGAGGGAAGTGAGAAAGGTGATCGACGTGGAGAGGGTGACGATCGCCAACGTTCCCCACAGCCCCACCTGGCCGACGACCCAGCCGAAGCGCAGGTACATGATCACCCCCAGGATCGTCAAAATCGAGGGGGTGTAGACGCCGCCGAAGGTGCCGAGACCCGTTCCGGTTTGGGGGGAGGGTGGCGGGGATGGCTGTGTGGAACGAGAAAAGGGGAGTTTCACAATATTGACCGACCTCTCTAAAATTCGGAGTACCAGGGGGGTGAAGGTGGACGGAGATACCGCTCACACCGCCAAAGGGGGGCGATGGTCAAACCCAAGTCGGGCGGCTTCGAGTTGGGCGGCGAGGGAAATTAAGGTCAATTCGTCCGCCGGTTTGCCGACGAGCTGGACTCCGACGGGCAACCCGTGGGGGTCGAATCCTGCGGGAAGGGCGATCGCGGGTTGACCCGTCGCGTTGAACGGCGGACAGGGGGCGATCCAGTTGATAATTTTCTGCAACGTTTGTTCAGGAGTTAGATTAGCATATTCCCCGACACGGATGGTGGGGTGCATATAGGTGGGCATTGATACTCTGCGGGTTAAAACCACGCAGATTCTTAAGTAATCCAAAGCTGGATTCTCAAAGGCATTATCAAAGTGC
>NZ_JAYFER010000153.1:0-9808 GCF_055795065.1 Lyngbya sp. CCY1209 | reverse complement strand
GTCTTGCTCTCTGCGAGACAGAGTAACAGGTTAGGGCTAGAAAGCCCCGTCGCTGTCTTCGCGGGGATTGGTTACCCAATGATATGTAAACGGAGTTGGTGCCGTACATCAACGTCTGGAAGTATTCGTAGAGGTTTGTCCCCTGGACGGAACTGTAAACACGCGATCGCTCGTTGCTATATCTATTTATATATCATCGGTCTGGGTGAAGGATTGTGCTTCCATCCCGACCAATCTCCCCGCCGATAGAATTTCCATCTCACCCTACACTCTCCGGCAACTGGAGGGTTTATCGTAGGAATAGCAGAACACTGGCGAACGGCCAGGAGGTTCATATGAATAAGAAACAGCGCTACGGGACGATCGCGGGCGTCGGTTTGGCGATCGCGACGGGATTCGTCACCCTCAATACCGCCACCGTATCCTCACAGCCGACTTCGGACAATATTGGCGGAAATTCGGACAATCCCCAGGAAGTCTATCAAAACTGCCCGGGACGGGGGCAAGGCTACGGCCCCGGTCGCGGTCGCGGTCGCGGTCGCGGCCCCGGATGGGGACGCCAGCAAGGAATGGGGCGGGGAGGACGGGGAGGCCCGATGATGTACGACCCCGGCCAAGTCGAAACCGTCCGGGGCCGGATTGTCTCGGTCGATACGGAAAATTTCCGGGGCGGTCGGGGACCCGGAGGAATGCACGCGATTTTGGAAACCGACAATAACGAACAGATCGAGGTGCACATGGGGCCGTCGTGGTTTTGGGATCGGCAGGCGGTTCAAATTTCCCCCGACGACGCGATCGAAGTGACGGGATCGCGAATCGACTGGGGCGGAGAACCGATGATGATCGCCGGTCAAATCACGGCCGGAGGTCAGACGCTGAACCTGAGAAATGATGACGGTTTTCCGGTTTGGAGCGGCGGCGGGGCGGTTTGCCAACCCCGGTAACTGCGGGCCTGCGATCGCCCGAAATGACCCAAAAAATTGGGGAACCTCAACCGCCCCGGCATTCGGGTTTCGTTCGGGATTCCCCAGATTCTCGATCGGATCTAAACTTCGACCGCAGCACCCGCCGCTTGCAGTCGAGCTCGGGCCCGTTTGAGGGCTTGCTTGGCTTTGATCTGCTCCTGCAAATTGATGCCGGCGCTGGCTTGCTCTACCGCGGCTTCCGCCTTGGCTAAGGCTTGGCGGGCGGCTTCGGTGTCGATCTTGTCGCCGCGCTCGGCGCCGTTGACCAAAATGGTCACTTCATCTTCTTGCACTTCGGCAAATCCCCCCAGCAGGGCGATCGCGATCCATTCATTTTTGGGTCGGATCCGCATGACTCCGGTATCCAGAGCCGTCAGCAGGGGGGCGTGGCCGCTGAGAATTCCGAGTTGGCCGGTGGTACTCGGGAGAATCACTTCCTCGGCCGTAGCGTCCCAGACCGTCTGATCCGGGGCGATGACGCGCACGGTTAATGTCATAAGTTCGGTGTTGAATGTAATCCACAACTGAAGGTCGGGAGCCGGAAGGGAGTCGGATTTCGGAGGCGATCCGCCCCGACTCCCCGACCCGTCAAAATTCGAGATCTGGGCGACCCGATTTATTGATTTTTTTCCTTCATCTTTTCGGCTTTGGCGATCGCCATATCGATATCGCCGACCAAGTAGAAGGCCTGTTCCGGTAGATCGTCGAGTTCCCCATTCAGAATCATCTGGAAGCCCTTGATGGTCTTTTCCAAAGGCACATATTGACCCGGAGAACCCGTGAACACCTCAGCCACAAAGAAAGGTTGGGACAGGAAACGCTCAATCTTACGAGCACGAGCCACAGTCAAACGGTCTTCCTCGGACAATTCATCCAGACCCAGAATCGCGATGATATCCTGGAGTTCTTTGTAACGCTGGAGGGTGGACTGTACGGCTCGGGCGGTTTGATAGTGTTCCTCACCCACCACACTGGGTTGCAACATGGTGGAGGTGGAATCCAGGGGATCGACGGCGGGGTAAATCCCCTTCGACGCCAAAGCCCGGGACAGCACCGTAGTCGCGTCCAAGTGGGCGAAGGTGGTGGCCGGAGCGGGGTCTGTCAAGTCATCGGCCGGGACGTAAACGGCTTGAATCGAGGTGATCGAGCCTTCTTTCGTGGAGGTAATCCGCTCTTGCAGTTCCCCCATTTCCGTGCCCAAAGTCGGCTGATATCCAACGGCGGAGGGCATCCGTCCCAGGAGTGCGGATACTTCCGAACCCGCCTGCACGAACCGGAAAATATTGTCGATGAACAGGAGCACGTCTTGTTTGCTGACATCGCGGAAATATTCAGCCATTGTCAGGGCTGACAGACCCACCCGCATCCGCGCCCCGGGGGGTTCGTTCATCTGACCGTAGACGAGGGCAATCTTAGACTTGGAACGATCTTCGGTGTCGATTACGCCCGATTCAATCATTTCATTGTAAAGGTCGTTTCCTTCCCGAGTGCGTTCGCCCACGCCCCCGAACACGGAAACCCCACCGTGGTTGATGGCAATGTTGTTGATCAATTCCATCATGATCACCGTTTTGCCAACCCCGGCCCCACCGAACAGGCCAATCTTGCCTCCCCGACGATAGGGGGCCAACAAGTCTAATACTTTAATACCGGTTTCAAAGACAGATGGCTTGGTTTCCAAGTCCACGAAGGCGGGCGCGGAGCGGTGAATGGAGAAGGTTTCTTCTGTTTGAACCGGGCCCAAGTTGTCTACGGGTTCGCCGATGACGTTAAAAATCCGACCCAGGGTAGCGGTGCCGACGGGCACGCTAATCGCCGATCCGGTATCCGTCACTTCCATGCCGCGAACCAGGCCATCCGTTCCGCTCATGGCAACGGAGCGCACTTGGTTGTCACCGAGAAGTTGCTGGACTTCGCAGGTGACGGAAATATCTTGACCCGCTTCGTTTTTCCCGGAAATTCTCAGGGCGTTGTAGATTTCCGGCAATTTGCCGTTGGGAAATTTAATATCGACAACGGGGCCGATGATTTGAGTAACGTAGCCGACGTTTGTTTTTTCTGCGGTGGTGACCATGCTTTCGCCTATTTCCTTATCGAGCTAATCCGACGTGTTCGGCAAGCTTTAGAAGAATTTAATATTGCCATCTATTAGGGTATCACTCTATGGAGACATTCCAGAGAAAATTTGCCGAGAAAGTTTATGCCCGGTCGGGGGCGTGCGGACGGGTTCAGGAATTGGACGCGGGGGTATTTTTGACCCGGCGGATCGGCAGGTTGGCGATCAGGGTGGTCGCCCGCTGGTCGCTTTCGAGGCCGAATTCGGAATCTTCCGTGTCGATTTCGACGTACCGGGACACCACTTCCAGGATCTCCCGCCTCATGGCTTCCACCATTTCCGGGGACAGGTCGGCGCGATCGTGGGCGAGGACGAGCTTCAGCCGTTGTTTGACCGCATCACGGCTGGTGGAGGTGGTGCGGGGAAAGAGTCGTTCGAGAAATTCATTGATCTTCATCAGATTTGCGGGATTATCGGTCGGTAGGGGTGGAAAATCTGCGCCCGAGCTGCCAGAGGCCCCAGATGAGACCCTCGCGCATCCAGTAGGGGACTGGGGGAAGATGACCGGTGCCGATCGCGGGGACTGGAGTCGGCGACCCGGAATCTGTCTCGGGTGGGGTTCGCCCGGAGCGGCGACCTACTAGACAATCTTAGACGACAGCAGTTTTCGCAGCCGAGTGAAAAAACCTTCCGGCGCGGGGTTGAGATCCATAAATTCAACTTTTTCCCCCTCCAGGCGGCGGGCGATATTGTTGAAGGCGATGACGGCGACGGAAGTGGTTTCCGACAACACCAGGGGTTCGCCCTTGTTGGTGGCGACGATCACCTGTTCGTCATCGGGGATGATGCCAACGAGGGGGATGGCGAGAATTTCCTCCACATCTTGGACGGACATCATGTCGTTGGCTTGCACCATCCCCGGTTTAATGCGGTTGATCAGCAGGCGGATGCGCTTGATGCCGTTGGCTTCGAGCAACCCGATGACGCGGTCGGCGTCCCGGACGGCGGAAATTTCGGGGGTGGTAACGACGATCGCCTCCTTGGCGGGGGCGATGGCATTTTGGAACCCCTGCTCGATCCCGGCCGGACAGTCGATCAATATATATTCGTACTTGGGTGTCAGTTGGCCGATCAACTCTTTCATCTGTTCGGGGGTGACGGCATCTTTCATGCGGTTTTGGGCGGCGGGGAGCAGCACCAGGCGTGGCTGGCGCTTATCTTTGACCAGGGCCTGTTCCAGGCGGCAGTCCCCCGAGAGCACTTCCACCGCCGTGTAGACGATGCGGTTTTCCAAACCCAGCAACAAGTCCAGATTTCTCAAGCCGAAGTCGGCGTCGATGACCACAACCGAGTGTCCCCGTTGGGCCAGAGCCATGCCGAGATTAGCTGTGGAGGTCGTTTTCCCGACCCCTCCCTTTCCAGAGGTGACAACGATAATGCGACTCATGCTGGTGGTTCGTTTGTTAGCAGTACAGGTGTTGGGAATTGATAATTGATAATTGACAATTGACAATTAACTTCCTTTCCCCGACTCCCGACTCCCAATTCTGGATAACCCCGATGTTCCCCGTCAATTTTCGGGAAAGGCGACCATCTGAGAATCGGGTGAATTCATCCTACCCGATCGCCTGCCCCTGCTGAAGTCGCCCCGACCTAATTATTAGCAGGTTTTGAAAATTCAGAGATTCGGGAGTGGGCGATCGCGACGCGACACCGATGATAGCAGAATTTTAATAAATAATTGACGGTTGATAATTGACAATTATCCGTGAAGGTCTCTTTCTCCAACTCCCGAGGATCGACTCCCCAATACCGTTTCTAGCCCCGAATTTGCCAGATTTTCGCCTTACCGAACTCGTTAGCCCGGGTGATGCGGATGCCATTGGCGGTGATGTAGGCGACTTCCGGGAAAAACAGGTCGGGGGATTGTTCGGGGCCGCGGGCCACGCGGTCGGCGATGCGGATCAACGTCGGCTCCATCTGCAAGGCCATGACCAAACTTTGCAGGTTGCCGCGGGCCCCGGCGTGGACGGTGCCCCGCAGCCGTCCCCAGACGATGATATCGCCGTCGGCGACGATGGAACTGCCGGGGTTGACGTCGCCCAACACCACCACCGTCCCGGGGTGTCGGATATCCACCCCCGATCGCAGGGTCATTTTCAGATACAGGGGTTCGGCTTGCACCGAGGCGGGGTCAGCTTCCGTTTGAGCCAGGTGGTTCCGTTCGGAGTCGCGATCGACGGAATATCCCGCCATCGCCGCGGCCACGGCCGTCTGGGCGCGGCCGGTCTTCACCCGCTTGAGTTCCAGTTGCACTTCCGCGAGGGCTTCGGCGATGCTCTGAAGCTGGCGTCCGTCCAACAGGCGATTTTTCGCCACCAGATGCACATCCGTACCCGGTTCCCAGGCGTGTTCGCCGCCGTTGATGCGGTGTTTAAGCTGCTGCCACAGTTCCGTCCAAGTGCTGCCATTGGAGGCTTCGGGGCGATCGCGGCCGGTTTCTTCCGGGAGGATCAGCAGCAGACAATCCCCTTCCCGCCGGAACCGCACCTGGGACTGGGTGGCCGGAGCCGGGGGCAGTGCCTGGGGTGTTTCTTCGGCCAAAACTTCGGTCGATTGGGGCGCATCAGAAGACATAGTGACCAGTTCAACTCTCAACGTCGGGAGTGGGGAGTGGGGAGTCCCAGAATTCATTGTCAATTGTCAATTGTCAATTATTCCGGACTCAGGCGTCGGCAAACCGTCGCCAAGCCGTCGGCATCGCCGACGTTGCCGGGGAACAGCACCACGGGAAGATTCGGGAATTGGGGGTGGTCGGCGGGGGTTTTCACCATCGAACATCCCGGCAGCACCTGTCCGAGGAGGCGGGCGGTTCTCAAAGCCAATCCCGTACTCAGCACGTCGTTGGAGGTGATGCCGCCTTTGCTGACCAAAAATCCGATATCGTCCGGCAACCCCCGCACGATGTCCATCAGCAGGGCGGAAACCGCCGCCCCAAATTTCAGGCGGATCTGGGTATTTTCAAAGGTGATTTCCTCCCGGCTGGTGTAGATGACGGGGGTTTGTCCCCCGGCGTGGACGGCGGCGACGCGATCGCAGATCTGGCGGAGCAGTTCATCGCGCCGAGTCGGGCTATCTTCGAGGAGGTGGGAGACATCCACTTCCACCCCCACGACATCGGGTTCTTCGAGCAACCGTTCGAGTTGCCGGGTGGATTTTTTGACGTGGGAGCCCACCAAAACCACCCCGGGTTTATGGTGGCGGGTGTATTGTCCCATCTCGTCCGGGGGCAGAGGTTGGGGGCCGAGGGCGGCGAGGGAGGTGAGGATGCTCGCGGCGCTGCGGAACAGGAACCGCTTGCCCCGGCCGGCAGCGGTGAGGACGTCGGAGGCGAAGCGGTCTAGGTCGGCCTGGGTTTCCCCATCGACTCCCACGCACTGATTTCCGGTCAGGTGCATGAGGCGGTCGAGGGTGCCGTTGCGGATAGTGTCGAGTTTGAACAATTCCACGGATGCGGCTGGGATTTTACCCCCGGTTTTTTCCGCGACGTAATCCGGCAGGTAGCTGTGGTGGTAGCCGAACACGGAATCCCGGGCGAACTCGGTTTCGTGGACGGGGGTATCGACGCCATCAATTTTCAAGTAATGAACGCCGTCGCGGGTGATGCGTCCCCCTTCAAAAAAGGCGGGGACGAGGAAGTGGGCGTCGAAGGGTCCCAACTCTTCGGCGATGGCGTCGGTTTCGGTGGGGTAGTGGCCCCGCAGGGTGGAGTCGGAGCGGCTCACCACCATGAAATCTTGGACGGACTCGGCTGCGATCGCTTCTTTAAGGTTGTGGGTAACTTCCCGGGTGACGGCGTCGGCGTCTTCCGGGGTCAGCGCCCGGGTGTTGGTGAGGATGAAGAAAATGGGGGATTGGTCGGCGAGTCCCAGCCGCAGGGTCTCCACGTCCCAGCGGGTCAACAGCAGGCAACTGTGGACGGTTTGGGAGCCGGTCGGATCGTCATCCAGAACGATTATTTTGGGTTGCATCGGATCGGTTTCGGAGTAACTGGCACAGCAGGATCGAGGTCGGGATTCGGAGTTCGATCAACAGCCTACCATCGATCGGACGCCGGGGCTAGAGGAGGGTGAGAGTGGGGTTCAAAATCGGGGGGGACGGCGATCATCGCGCAACGGTTTCAACTGGGTTTCGACGGCGACGGCTACCTTCCAGGCTTCGGCCAGCAGGTGCCCGTGGGGGGTATCGTCCGGGAAGTCGGCCAATTTGGGGGCGATCCAATTCGAGAGGTCGGGCGGGAATAAATCGCCGGATTCGGCGATAAATTGGCGGTTTTTGCGGAGCAAGGCTTCGGTTTTCAGGGCCCGCACCAGTTCGGCTCGGATCAGTGTCAAAGCTTCGATCATTTGTTTTCGATCGGCCCACGCGCCCTGGGGATTTCCGGCTTGTTCGAGGCCGTCGAACAGGTCGATCGCCCTGACGATGGCATTGTAGCGTTCCACCTGCTCCCAGATGGCGATCGCGGTTTGATGGCGGTGGGTGGCGATCAGTTTCAGGGTGTCGTCGAGAATCAGTCCCGCCGCGGCGATGGCGTGGACGCTCCCCAACGCCCATTGATATCGGGGAACAATCGCGCTCAAAATTCCGTAACTGAGGAAGATCAGCCCCGAGGCGACGAGGGTTTTGACGCCCTCGCGCCCAAATTTTTTCAGGGTGGGGGGGCGGTAGACTCGGTTCACGCCCAGTCCGCTGAGATGTTTGAGTTCCCCCCGGCTAATTTCGAGCCCTTCCAAATCGGGTTTCATGGCCAGACCTCGACACCCCCCGCCCTAGAGGGACGGGGTTTGATAGCTCCCCCGAACTTCCTCGTCAGATAAACGGACTTGACCTGTCGATTGAGAAACCCTGTAGCTTTGCGAGTAAGTCGCCACCAACTGATTTTTATCGGACTTTTTCACGGCTTTCTGATAGGCCCATTCGGGGGTGATGGGCAGGGGCTTTTTCAGTTCGCCGTACTGCGAGTTCAACGCCGCGAGATCTTCGAGTTCGGAAAGGAGATCCCGGGGATTGACGAGACATTCGAGCAAGAATTTGTCGTAGGCGTCCCCCAACTGTTCGTACACCCGGGAGGCGGCTTTGTGGTCGTTAGCCCTCTCGATGGGATTCAGAAAGGTGAGCAGGGGGGCCAATCCCGCCACCAATACGGAAAAGACGACGTAAAATGCGAAGGTCGTGCCGCCTTCGGGTTTTTGCAGTTCGGCGATCGCCTGGACGCTGGCGGCGGCGGCCAGTACGGTACTGGGAATGCCGATGTACAAATGGGTGTGCGCCCACCGGATCGAAACGTAAAGGTGCGCCCAGCTCATGATCCGGCAGAGATTTCTTCTATCTTCAGCGCGGGCGAGAATATCTTCTCGTCTGACCAAATTTTCCATGATCTTTTATCCCTGGTATGGGTTCGGCGCAGTTGACTCCTTCGACCCGGACCCGTCGATCGCATTTTGAGAGCCACCTCGGAGGATGGCGAATGTATGATAATGCCTTGTTTTGTGGGGGTCGAAACTGCACTCAAGGATTATACGATACCAAAATCGACCCATCGGGAGAATGGGGGGATCGGGGTTGGGGAGTCAACCCGCCCGGGGCAGCCACACGACGAAGGTGGTTCCCACCCCGCCCCGGGGGGAGACCCCGTGGGGGAGCCATTCGGGGAGGGCGGGGGAAACCCCCCGGATATCTCCCCCCGTCCGATCGAGGAGGTCGCGGGCGATCGCCAGCCCCAGGCCGGTTCCGGGGATGTCGCCCCCGGCCCGGATGCCCCGGTAGCCCCGCTCGAACAGGCGGTCGCGGTCCCTGGGGGGGATGCCGGGTCCGGTGTCGCTGACGGCGACCCCGAGGCGGGAGTCCGATTCGACGGCGACTTTCAGGTAAATTTGCCCCCCCGGGGGGGTGTATTTGAGGGCGTTGTCCAGCAGGTTGCCGAGGGCTTCCCGCAGGGCTTTGGCGTTGCCGAGTACGGGGGGGAGGGCGGCGGGAATTTCGGAAATGCAGGTGAGGCGACGGTCGTCGGCGATGGCGCAGGCGGAGGTCCAGAGGGGATCGAGGATGGTTTCGATTTGCAAGGGTTCGGCGACGTCGGCGGCCGGGAGCAGGGCCGGGGGCGGTGAGGGGGCTTCGGCCGCGTCGGAAATGTCGATGTCGAGGGGGGGCAGGCTGAGGACGTCCTCGCCCCGTCCGACGCTGCGATCGACCTGTTCGAGCAGTTCTTGGATGCGATCGCTCTCCCGCAAAATGTTGTCGGCGAGTCGGCGGTTGCGGTCGTCGGGGAGTAGGCGTTTGAGCAGGAGTTTGCCGAAGGTCCTCAGGGCGGTGAGGGGGCTTTTGAGTTGGTGCAGCAGCCCGTGCAGGGTTTCGTATTCGCGGCTCTGGAGTTGGTACTGCCGGGCGAATTGCTCCCGCAGCCATTGGGAGCGGCGCTCCAAAATGCAGGCGGTGGTGAGGGTGTGGGCGATCGCCTGGAGTTGCTGCCGTTCTTGGGAGTTCCAGGGCCGGTCGTCGCGGCCGGTGACCAAAAAGCCCATCACCCGGCGATCGTGTATCAGGGGCAGCACTTGGCGTCGGGGCGAGTCGGGGTGGGAGTCGGGGTGCGGCCAACCCGTTTCGGCTTCGGGAGCGGAAAACGGTTCGGCTTCCGGCGGGGGGGGGGACTCGAATTCGGAGTCCGGGGCCGCGGGTAAAATCGGCAGGGCCGGTTCGGGGGAGTGGGGGGGGGGGGGGGGGGGGGGGG
>NZ_JAYFER010000152.1:0-692 GCF_055795065.1 Lyngbya sp. CCY1209 | reverse complement strand
GTTTTGACTCCTGACAAATCCAATTGGCTGTTGGTGGCATACAAATCTACCTCTTTCAGGGTGGTAAGTTTTTGGGCTTCAACTTCACCACCATCTTTGACCATAATATAAGAAGGGCTGTAAACATCTTGGCCTGAAAATGTTTTTAAGTGGGGTAACTTGACTCTGCTTTTTTTCCCTTCCGCTAAAATATCCGTGTCGTTTCCTAAAGTTGTTAAGCCATTCAAACTTAAAGAGCCACCCTTTTTAGCTGCCAAAAATAAATCCTTAATATTCGGATTTCCCTTTGAGAAATTTATTTGGACTTTCTCCCCTATGGCTTCCACAGTTACATTATCGCTAGACTTGGGAACTTTGCCACCACTCCATTGACGCGGGTTATACCAATCCCCGCTGCCTCCAAGCCAGGAAATATTTGCTTGTTCGATGGTAACGGTATCGCCGTTTAATAATGCTGTTGCCCCATCATCCTCACCCAACAAACCTAACAGTTCTGACTCACTCAACCCCTTACCCACAACCAAATTCGCGAAAATTTCCCCCTCATCCCCAGGAGAATCGATCGCATTCATTTGAGCATCAATATAATGACCATATTCTTCTAATAAAACCGATGCGATCGCATTTACATTCCCCGAATTCTCATCCACCAACTCCTGAGACAAGTAAATCGTATTCGTAGCAGCAGCAAA
>NZ_JAYFER010000151.1:0-7194 GCF_055795065.1 Lyngbya sp. CCY1209 | reverse complement strand
TTGGAACGGATCGGGAAGCAGTTAAAATCGGAAACGGTGGTGGATAGGCTGGCGTTTGACCGGGGACAGTTCAAGTCCAAGGGCGGCTTTACTCGTCTGAACAAAACGTTTGATGGGGAGTTGGAGGATATTTTAAGTGAGATTAATGGGGCAATTTGGGAGGAGATAAGTTAGAATAGATAATTATATCAAATCTGGTCGGATATCCAGACCGCTTGGGAATCAATTCCCGAGGGCGCAAGCCGCGCCCCTACCAGCCAAAATCCTCTCAAGAGGATTGGGGAGGTTATGGGGACAAGTAACCGGATCTGATATGATTTTCAATTTTTTCAAGCCCAATATATTGACACCATCTCAGATGAGCCATCTAGACAAACCCAGAACAGATATTGATTTACAACTAATGTTTCTTCAGTTGGTTGATGAATTGACCGTATCACATATTAATTTACTAAGTTTTTTAAACAATCCTCAACAATGGTGCGAAAAGAATCAAACATTCGTTCCTCAACTCAACCCACGTCACTCAAAGTCCCCCTTTTTAAGGGGGATTTAGGGGGATCGCCACTCCTCAGCAAAGACGGAGATCCCCCCCGGCCCCCCTTTATAAGGGGGGAGAATTGGAGGGCGGGTTTTTAAGTTTTGTTAATCGGATGGGTTTTGGGCGCGGTTTCGTGATAAGGTAATCTATTGGAATTAAAAGCGCCGCCGCAGGCGATCGCCCGAATTGATGACCGCAACGACTGATATTGTTCAAAAACTCTGGAATCTCTGCAACGTCCTCCGGGATGACGGTATTACCTACCTGCAATATGTCACGGAGTTGACCTATTTACTGTTCCTGAAAATGACGCAGGAGACGGGGACGGAAGACCAACTGCCGGAGGGGTGTCGCTGGATTGATTTGGTGGCGACGGAGGGCATCGACCAACTGAATTTTTATCGGAAGTTGCTGGTTACGTTGGGGGAACAGACGGCCAACACGCGGGTTCAGGCGATATTTGCCAACGCCCAAACTGCCCTGAAACAACCTCGGATTTTGAGTAAACTCGTCACCAGTATCGACCAGTTGGATTGGTATTCGGCGAAGGAGGAGGGGTTGGGCAACCTTTACGAAGGGTTGTTGGAGAAGAACGCCGGGGAGAAAAAGTCCGGGGCGGGGCAGTATTTTACCCCCCGTCCGCTGATTGATTGCATGGTGAAATTGATGCAGCCGCAGCCGGGGGAATTCATTCAAGACCCGGCGGCGGGGACGGGGGGTTTTTTGATTGCGGCAGACCGCTATATAAAGGAACGGACGGACGAGTTATTTGATTTGGAAGTACCGGAACAGGACTTTCAGAAATATAAAGCCTTTTACGGCATGGAATTGGTGCAGGACGCCCACCGGCTGCTGTTGATGAATATGCTGTTACACGGCATCGAGGGCGAGGTGGGTTTGGGGGATACGTTGTCCGGGGAGGGACAGCGACTCCGGAAGGCGAATTTAATGTTGACGAATCCGCCCTTCGGGACGAAAAAGGGCGGCGGGAAACCGACGCGGGACGATTTTACCTTTCCGACTTCCAACAAACAGTTGGCGTTTTTGCAGCATATTTATCGGGGGTTGGAAGCCGGGGGACGGGCGGCGGTGGTGTTGCCGGATAATGTGTTGTTTGAGGACGGACAGGGGCGAAAAGTTCGGGCGGATTTGATGGATAAGTGCAATTTGCATACCATCCTGAGATTGCCGACGGGGATTTTTTACGCCCAGGGGGTGAAAACCAACGTGTTATTTTTCCGGCGGGGAACCACGGAAAAGGGCAACACGGAGGCGGTTTGGTTTTACGATATGCGGACGAATATGCCGAGTTTCGGGAAGCGGGTTCCCCTGACGGCGGACCATTTTCGGGAGTTTGAAACCTGTTACGGGGAGGACCCGAATGGAAACGGACGCCGGGTGGATTTGGGTGAAGAGGGACGGTTTCGCCGTTTCAGTCGGGAGGAGATAGGAAAGCGGGGGGACAATCTGGATATTTCCTGGCTGCGGGATGAGAGTTTGCAGGGGGGGGAGGATTTGCCGGAACCGGATGAAATCGCGGCGGAGATTTTCCAGCGGTTGCAGGTGGCGGCGGATGAGATGGAGGCTTTGATGTTGTTGTTGGCTGGGGAGAATGAATAATAAAGGTTTATAAAAAAATAAAGCAGTATCCTTAAAAATATGGGGAGATATTTTGATGCAATCAGAATCATTGGAAGCTTTGCCCAAAGGATGGTATTTAACAACCATAGGTGAAATCACCCTATCATATCAAACAGAACAGCCCAAAAAGTATCCGAGTCGAGAATTTAAGTACATTGATATTAGTTCAATTGATAACTCCACCCAAACCATAACTGTACCCAAAATTTTTCTGGGTCAAGATGCCCCTTCTCGTGCGCGTAGAGTCGTCAAAAAAGATGATGTTTTATTTTCGACAGTCAGAACTTATTTAAAAAATATAGTCCGCGTCCCCAAAGAGTTGGACGGTGTTTTAACATCAACTGGTATAGCGGTGCTCAGACCGTCTTTGGCTGTTGACAGCAATTTCCTTTTTTATTATGTATTGTCAGAAAAATTTATTCGCAAAATTAGCAGTACAATGGATGGTACTCTGTACCCGGCTGTTACAGATAATGATGTTAATAATGCCGAAATACTCTTGCCGCCGCTGAATGAACAGAAACGGATTGTCGCTAAAATCGAAGCGTTACAGGAGAGGAGTCGGCGAGTTAAAGGGGAATTGGATACGATCGCACCCCTGTTAGACCAATTTCGGCGATCGGTTCTCGCCGCCGCCTTTCGTGGCGATTTAACCAAGGATTGGCGGGAGAATCACCCGGATATTGAACCCGCATCGGTATTGTTAGAACGGATAAAACGGGAACGGCGGCGACGTTGGGAAGAAGCCGAGTTGGAGAAGATGCAAGCCAAGGGGAAAACGCCAACTGATGACAAATGGAAACAGAAATATAAAGAACCCGAACCCGTCAATACTGACAATTTGCCAGAATTGCCCGAGGGTTGGTGTTGGACAAAGGTGCAACACATAGGAGATGTTCAACTTGGCAGACAACGTTCGCCCAAAAATCATACGGGTCCATATATGCGCCAATATTTACGAGCGGCGAACGTAACTTGGAGCGGACTCGACTTGTCAGATGTAAAAGAGATGAATTTTGATCCCAATGATTTTAAAAGATTCAAACTTCAATATGGAGATGTTCTGATCAATGAAGCGTCAGGGAGTCAGTATGAAGTTGGAAAGCCAGCAATCTGGAGAGATGAGATACCCAGTTGTTGTATACAAAACACTTTGATTCGGGTTCGTCCATTGGCTCCAATTTATGATTTTTTGTATTACTATTTTTTGTTCGGTGCGATTTCCGGTGCTTTTGGAAAAGCATCTAAAGGAATTGGCATCCATCATTTGGGCAGTCAGATACTAGCCGATTGGATGTTAAAATTGCCGCCAGAAAATGAGCAAAAAGAAATTATTTTGAGAGTCGGAAAAATTCTGCACGCGATCAATACTATCGAAGAACAGTACAAACAAGCGGAAACCGACCTGGAAACCCTGAATCAAGCGATATTAGCGAAAGCCTTCCGAGGGGAACTCGTCCCCCAAGACCCGGACGACGAACCCGCATCGGTGCTGTTGGAACGCATCCGCCAGGAACGGGAAGCCAAGGGAAAATCGGGCAAAAAAACGAAACGGAAACCCCGCAAAACCGCCCCCAAAACAGAGATAGAAAATCCCACCCAACTCAAAATCGAAGGCATCGATTGATTGATTTTTGAGAGACTTTCAAACTTGGAAAAATCCTGCGGGGGTGATGTCCGGTCAGCAGTTGCGGTTGACGGGATCGGATTTTGAAACCCTGATCGGTTTCGGGCCCGTCTCAATTAGCCGCAGAAAACCCTCAAGGTTCGACGGTGACGGGGGTGCCGATCGCGACTTTTTCAAACAGGGCGAGCACGTCCCGATTTAACATCCGGACGCAGCCGTGGGAGGCGGCCCGCCCCACCGTGTCTTCGTCGGGGGTGCCGTGAAATCCGATGGAGTTGGTCCCGTCGGTCCAAAACCCGATCCAGCGGCTACCGAGGGGGTTATCCGGCCCGGGGGGGATCAGATCTCCGGTGAAGGGGTGCTGCCAGGTGGGATTGCGGACCAGTTGGATGACTTTGTGTCGGCCGACGGGGGTTTCCCAGCCGCTGCGGCCGATCGCGATCGGGTAACTGGCCAGGAGGCGATCGCTCTGGTAAACGTAAACCCGCCGTTCTCCCAACCGGATCACCAATTCCACGGTAGCCGACAGGGGTTGCAACTGGGTTGCGTCCACTCCGGAGGCGGCAAATTTGGCGGGAAGTCCGGTTTTGCCGGAAATGGTATCTGCAAAGGCGGCGGAGGTCAGATCACCGGCAAAGGAGGGCAGCAATATTGCCGGACTCAACGCGACGGATAGAAGCGATTTCAGGAGCAATTGACAGTTGACAATTGACAATGGATAATGAATTCCCCTCCCACAATTCCCGACTCCCGACTCCCGACTCCCGACTCCCGCTTTTCGATTCCCTTCTCCTCTCGCCATAACCGTTGTCAACCCATCAACTCGGCTGAACGACCAAATCTTGTTAGACTGTATAGCATATACACAACTGTCGCTATTCTACAAGCAGCGCTCCCGAGCCGGGTGATAATTGCTCCGTGCTTCAGGATGCATCACGGTGGGAGTTATAGCCTGTCAAATTGAACGAAGGTCGTTGTAGTCGTTGAACCTATCATCCCCATCAGCCCATGTTAGCGAATTCTCAAACGGGGGGGGCGGGTCATTTGGATTCCGGACAGATTTTTCCTTTAGTCGATAGCATTTTGCCCTTTGAAGTCTGTCTTCACCACCAAATTCTGCCCCTTTCTCTCAAAGATAATACCCTGTGTTTGGGTGTCGTCAATCCCGAGGACGAGGTGGCTCTCAACTATGCCCACCAGATCTTGGCCTATCTCAATTGTTCCGTCGTGACCCGGCAAATTGGCGCGGAGGAACACCGATCGCTCTTGTCGGCCTACCTGTACCACAATAACGAAAAACCGGGGGACAAAAGCGCTTCGGAACCCGCGATCGCGCCCGAAAATTCGCCCTCCCCGGAGCCGCCCAAAAAGTCGGCGACCCCCGCCCAGAAGCGATCGCCGGCCCGCGAAAAATCCCCCGTCGCCAACGAGATGCTGCCCCGGCTGGAACTGAAACCCACCCATTTGGGTTCTCCGCCGGAGGTGCTCGCCCAACTGTCCCCCCCGGCCCTGTTGCCGGAGTTGCTGGCCCGGGTCTTGGCGGGGGGGATCGGCCGGCTCTATTTTGAACGGCAAGCGTCGAAGGGGCGGATTCTGTGGAGCCAAGATGGGGTGCTCCAGTCCATCCTGGACGACTTGCAACCGGACCGCTTTCAGGGGGTGATCAACGAACTGAAACGGCTGGTGAAAATGCCCCTGGTGCCGGTTTCCCAAGCCAAACAGATGGAGATCGAGCGGGTTTACCGCAATACCCACCTGCTGATCCGCCTGCGGGTCGTCCCCGGAGAACACGGGGAGGAGGCGAATTTGCAGGTGTTGCGGGGGGCGGCGCTGAAGTTTTACCAGCAGCAGCAACTCTCGAAGCTGAGTTTGGACGGCCTGCGGTTGGCGCAACAGTTGCAGAAGAAACTCAATGAAATTCAAGTCCGCTGCGCTTCGGCTACCCTGTCTTCGGAGAATTTGCCGCTGCTGCACCAGTTGCTCAAAAATGTCACCCACCAGGTGGAACTGTTGATCGAGCAGAGCGACAATCCGCCGGGGGAGTAGGGAATAATTGATAATTGATCATTGATAATTGACAATTATCAATTTCCCTACACCCTACACCCTACACCCTACACCCTAATTAAACGGGAACCGGGACGGGCTGTTGCCAGCGGTTCACCGCGCCACCGATCGCGCCCAGGTCGTTCATCAGGCGATCGAAGTTGTCGGGGGTGAGGGATTGGGGGCCGTCGGAGAGGGCCTTGGCGGGGTTGGGGTGGACTTCGATCATCAGCGAGTCCGTCCCCGCCGCGATCGCGGCTTTGGCCATCGCCGGGACGTGTTCGGCGAACCCGGTGCCGTGGCTGGGGTCGATCATGATCGGCAGGTGGGTGAGCGCGCGCAGTACCGGAAGCACGGATAAATCTAACGTGTTGCGGGTGTACTGGCGATCGAAGGTGCGGATGCCCCGCTCGCACAGGATGACGTTGGGGTTCCCCGCCGCCAAGATGTATTCCGCCGCCATCAGCCACTCTTCAATGGTGGCCGACATCCCCCGCTTCAACAAAACGGGTTTGTCCTGGGCGCCGACCTTCTTGAGCAGGGAAAAATTCTGCATATTGCGGGCGCCGATTTGGATCACGTCGGCGACCTCGGATAATTTTTCCAGGTCGTCGGCGTCCATCAATTCCGTGATCACGCCCAGTCCCGAGGCTTCCCGGGCTGCCGCCAGCAGGTTCAGCGCACTTTCTCCGTGTCCTTGGAACGCATAGGGAGAAGTCCGGGGCTTGTAGGCGCCGCCCCGCAGGAATTTAGCCCCTGCCGCCTTCACCCGCAGGGCTGTCTCGACGATCATCTCCTCATTTTCCACCGAGCACGGTCCAGCGACCACGACGATCGGCCGGTTGTGGCCGAAGTAGACGGTCCCTTCCGGGGTAGTGACGGGGATATCGCTGGGTTCGCCGTGGCGGTACTCCAGGCTGACCCGCTTGTAGGGCTTTTCGACCCGCAGCACCTGTTCGATAAAAGGGCTCATTTCCTGGAGTTGCAGGGGGTCGAGGCCCGCCGTCTCTCCCACCAGGCCGATGACAACTTTGTGTTTGCCGACGATTTTTTCCGGGGTCAGTCCCCAGTTCGTGCTGAGGTCATCGCTGAGACGCTCGATTTCGGCTTCCGGAGAGCCGACCTTCATTACAATAATCATGGATAGTCTGTCAACTGATTTTAGGTTTGCAAGGGTCGGTTGGGCAGTGTTCCTAAAGCATTGACGATTTGAGCGAAAAGGATGCCCGACTCGACCTTAACTTTAACGTATGGCAGTTGCCTTGATACTCTGCGGGTTAAAACCACGCAGATTCTTAAGTAATCCAAAGCTGGATTCTCAAAGGCATTATCAAAGTGC
>NZ_JAYFER010000150.1:0-9588 GCF_055795065.1 Lyngbya sp. CCY1209 | reverse complement strand
TTTTCCCAGGCGGCTACCCGCCAAGTATCTTCGCCGTTTCAGCGTTTCACATCCGAGTTCGAGATGGATCGGTGTGGGTCCACTGAGCCATAGGCACCAGGAAAGCTTTAAAATCTTTCGCTGGGTTCGAGAGTGCGCCGTTGCGCTTTCCTCTCTCGCACAATTAACAATAGTAGTGGCTCCTTTCGGAAAAGTCAACCCCTTTGGGAAAATTTTTTTGGATTTTTCCCAAACCCAGACCGGGCGGGGGTTGCGCCCGTCCTATCCCGGCGGCAGCAGCGCTTCGAGTTCCAAACCGGCGGCGGCCCGGGCCAATTGTTCCACGTCCTTGGGATTGTCCAAATACGGGAGGACGCCCAAAATCGGGATTTGGGTCAGGGGAGTTATCAGATCGGCCGGAGTCCAGTTGTCGATGTCCGCTTCGGTGCGGGGTTCGACGCAGTTGAGGACGATGCCGCGCAGGTTGACGCCCGACTGGCGGGCGAGGGCCACATTCGCCACCGACTGGGCGATCGCACCCAGTCGCACCGGCACCACCAGCACCGTCGGCAACCGCCAGTCCCGGGCTAAATCCGCGACGGTGAGTTCCCGGGTGACGGGAGATCCCAACCCCCCCAAAGCCTCCACCAGCACGAAATCCCGGCTTTGCCGCAGGTGGTTGAGGGCGGACCAGGCTTTTTCCAACTCTACGGTACGATTTTCTCGCTCCGCAGCCAAGGGGGGAGCCAGCGGCGCCTGGAAATGCAGGGGTGCGATCGCTTCCAAGGACTCGTCGGGAAAAAATAGGTCGCGATACAGTTCGCGATCGCCCATTCCCGACTGTAGCGGCTTCAGGACGCCCAAACGGCGGGAGTCTCGATGGGTTTTCCAATAGGCAATTAAAGCGCTGGTTAAAACGGTTTTTCCAGCTTCCGTATCCGTCCCGGCAATCAGCAGTGTATTGTCCACGTTCTCCTCAAATTTCGCTCGTTGTTGGGCTTTAGCCCCCGATGGGCCCAAGGGCAACAACAAATCATTTTATATTAATTTATTTTGCACTGCCGAAATGACCTCGGCGATGCGATCGCTCGGTGCCGCGGACATGAAAACCCCCGGATAAAGGGCACTTCCCCAGTCGGGATGGAGGGCGAGGGAACACAATCCCCGCTGGAGGGGAAAGTTTAACAAGGTGGCGACGGTTGCCGCGTCGCTGTGGTGCAATTCGCCGGGTTTTGATAGCATCGGATAGCCGGTTTTGGGGTCGATGATATCGGTCATCCAACCCCGTCGGTTCAGTTCAGATGCGACCTCAAAAGCGAAGTTTAAAAAGCGATCGCGCAATTGTTGTTTTTCCGCTTCAATTTCCGGAGTGCTTTTGGTGAGGGGAAATCGCGATCGCTGCAATCGGACAACCACCCGGATTTCGTCGGAATTCCACTCCGGCAAAATTCGCGTCAGATTGTCCCTCAAAAAAGGGGTGGGGGGGTGGATCGAGATTTGGGACGGGCGATCGCCTGCTGTCGGTAAATTTTGGGTCGGAATGGATAAAATTTTTGACATCACTTATCGTTGCTAGTATAATTGGGGCAACCGGTTTGCCCCCACAGTTGGGTTTTTCTCACACCACAATTGTCCGTTTCAACTTTATTTAAGCACAATTTTGATACAGCATTTGTTCCCAAGCGTCGGCTTCTATGGGGCGGCTGAACCAGTATCCCTGAATGCGATCGCAGCGGTGATTTTGTAGGAACAGCTTGTCCGCTTCGTTTTCGACTCCTTCGGCGATCACTTTCAATCCGAGGGTGTGGGCGAGTTGAATGATACTGCAAACGATCGCGGCGTTTTTCGGATTTTCGGAGACGTTGTGAATGAAGCAGCGGTCAATTTTAAGGATGTCGAAGGGGAACTGTTGCAGGTAACTCAAGGAAGAATAACCCGTCCCGAAATCGTCCAAAGAAAGGCGGACTCCCAAGGCTTTGAGTTCCTGCAAGGTCGCGATCGCACCTTCGGGATCGTCCACCAGGACACTTTCGGTCAATTCCAATTCTAAATTTTCGGGATTGAGCCCGGTTTCCTCCAGGATTTCTGCCACGCGATCGCAGAGATTGCGTTGGCAAAATTGTAAGGCTGACAAGTTGACCGAAACGGAGATATTGAACCCCCGATCTTGCCAAATTTTCGCCTGTCGGCACACCTCCTCGATCATCCAGTTGTCCAACTCGATAATCAAACCCGTTTCTTCCGCGAGGGGGAGAAATTTTCCGGGAGAAACCAAGCCCCGCTTGGCATTTTTCCAGCGGACTAATGCTTCTGCACTCATCCCCATTCCCGTGGACAAATCCAGTTGAGGTTGATAGTAAACGATGAGTTCGTTTTCCGTCAAAGCATGGCGGAGATCGCTTTCTAACATGAGGCGATCTTTGGTATTGACGAGAAGATCGTCGGTATAAATAACGGGACGGGGACTCGGCTGCTGTCTGGCGTGGTGGAGAGCGATATTTGCTTTTCCCAGTATCCGTTCCCAACTGCGATCGTCTCCGGGATAGAACGCCATTCCCGCACATCCGCCGGTTCCCAGGTGATAATTCAACAGGGAAAATGGTTCGGCGAGGATCGCCAGAATTTCTCGAATTTTTTCAGCCGCTTCTTGTCGGTTCGATACCGGAGATAAGAGGATTCCGATTTGTTCGCCATTCGACCAGATGATGCTTCCGGTGTCGCCCAAATGGGAAACTATTCGTGCGATCGCCCCCTCGAATAATAACCGGCTGCACTCCGCACCGAAACTGTTTTTGTATTCCTCCAACCGCTCCAAGCTTAACAATGCGATCGGGATATTTTGACCTGGTTTAAAATGGTTTAATAGCAGCAAATTAAATCTATCTTGTAAGCCAATTTTGGCATCAATTTTTGTTAAATTATCGTGAAAAATTTTAACATCAATAGAGGGTAAATTTGGGTGAATATATGGGATATTTAAAATTCGATTTCTTGTCCGTTTTTTTAATTGAGATTGCATCGCCCCCAGCAATTCAGATTTGCTGTAGGGTTTGGTGAGATAATCGTCGGCACCCAACTCCATTATCCGTCTCAGCGAGGCGCGATCGCTCGCCCCCGTCAGACAAATAAAAGGAATTTCTGCCGTCGTTTCATCGGTTCTGATCCGTTCCAAAATCGCGTATCCATCCAAGTCCGGTATCATCAAATCGCAGAGGATCAAATCGGGTTTTTCGGTGCGGGCGAGTTCGAGTCCGGTTTGGCCTTTTGTCGTCCCGATCGCCTCGAAGGATTCGCATTTGAGCAACTTGACGAGACTATTTAATAAAATGCGATTGTCCTCGATGACCAAAATTTTGTTCATGGCTCGGTTTCTCCTGGGTTGGGAAAGATTGGGTTTCGGACCCGGACGCTGAGATTCTGGATTGATACATAGATTTTGCGACATTTTTTTGACTGCGATCGCGGAGTCCAATTCACCTGAAAAGGCACGGTCGCGGCCGTTCGTAACTGAGGGTTCCCGATCGCGGCTATCTTCGACTCTATGTTTAGAATAAATAATTTTTGGGATGTAGCCAGTGATATCGGTCATAATTGATCCGTGAGATCCGTGGGCAACCCGATGGGAATCATCTCACAGGGGAGGGGGGTTCCCAATTGAGTCAGATCTAAAACGTGGCCCCCCGTCACCAGATAAACCGAGTCGGCGCGAGCACCCACCCGACGCACCAACCCCCCGAGGCGATCGCGGAAAACCCGCCCCGAGGGGTAGGCGGGCACCAACCCCCAACCCACCTCCTCCGCCACCAAAATCACTTCCCCTGTCCCCTGCGACAACACCCCCAACAATTCTTCGACGGCATTTTCCCAACGAGGTTCGTCCCACTCCAGCAGGTTGGCCAGCCAGGTTCCCAGAGAATCCACTAAAATGCAGGTATCCGGCGCCGATGTCGATGCGATGGCCGTCGCCAATTCCACCGGCACTTCCAACGTTGTCCAGTCGGGCGGACGGCGATCGCGGTGCACTCGGATGCGATCGCACCATTCGCGATCGGTCGGGTCCGTCCGCGATGTCGCCACGTAAACCACCCGCTTTCCCGCATTTTGGGCCAACATTTCCGCCCACTCACTTTTGCCCGACCGCGCCGGGCCGGTCACTAAAATCAATCGCCGGGACATGGGAGTTGATGCACTCATGAAATTTTTTTGCTATAGTATAGGTTTTGGAGTTTTCCGATTTTAGAGCCACCTGGGGGGGCGATTTGCCAATGCAAAAATGGAAGCTGACCACTGAATTTACCTTCGATAGCGCCCACTATATCAAAGATTATGACGGCCCCTGTGGTCGCCTCCACGGACATACCTATAAAGTGCGAGTCGAAGCGACATCCAACCAACTTCACACCTCAGAATACTGTCCCCATCCGGTGATGGTGGCGGACTTCCGAAGCTTGCGTTGGGCGAAGCGAGATATGGAAAAAGGCGGACTCGATCACGGCGTTTTGAATGACATCCTGCCACCGAAGTACGAGACGACGGCGGAAATGATCGCCCAGTTTATCTACGACGAAACCAAGAAGCGTGTCCCGGAGGGTGTCCGCCTGAAAGTGATGGTTTCGGAAACCCCGAATTCCTGGGTGGAGTACGAAGACGAACCTTAATTAACCATTAATAATTAACCATTAATAATTAATAATTTGGGTTGCAATTTTCTCTCTTTTGGGAGAGGGAATTAGATCAGATCCGCCGGTTTGACCGCCCTTTGTAAGGGGGGAGGGGCTTCCCGTGGGGGCCACCTTATAGGGTTGCCCGATGTTCGAGTATTTGATCGGATTTGATATGATTGATTGTTGATTTTTAATTGTTGAGGGCATCCCCCGCCACCTGTTAATGAATTGTTAAAAATTTTCCCTCCAAATCGGGGGAAAATTTAATTTTATCCTAATGTTTGGGAGGGCGGTGGCGAGGCTGGCTTTTTTGACCGGCCTTGCCTATACTGTAAGGAAGACCTCGGGGTTGAGAATATGGAAGTTCAGTTTAATATTATCCGACAAACTAAAGATACGGAGCCGCGGGTTCAAAGTTACCGCCTGGATGTCGATCCGGGAACGACCATTTTAGAGTGTCTGAATCGGATCAAGTGGGAGCAGGACGGCACCTTGGCCTTTCGCAAAAATTGCCGCAACACCATCTGCGGCAGTTGCTCAATGCGAATTAACGGGCGATCGGCCCTGGCCTGCAAAGAAAACGTCAGTTCCGAATTGAACCGCCTCGAACGCATCGCCGCAGCCAATTCCGACGCCGACGGCGACGACTCCATCCCCACCTTCACCGTCGCACCGATGGGCAATATGCCCGTGATCAAAGATTTGGTGGTGGACATGGCGGACTTTTGGAACAACTTGGAAGCCGTCGAACCCTACGTCAGTACGGAAGCCCGCAAAATCCCGGAACGGGAATTTCTCCAGAGTCCGGAGGAGCGGGAAAGTCTGAACCAGAACGGCAACTGCATCCTCTGCGGCGCCTGTTACTCCGAATGCAACGCCCGGGAGGTGAACCCGGCTTTTGTCGGCCCCCACGCCCTCGCCAAAGCCCAGCGGATGGTGCTCGACTCCCGGGACGATCGCACCGAAGCCCGCTTAGAAAACTACAACGAAGGTATCGGGGGGGTTTGGGGCTGCACCCGCTGCTACAACTGCAACACCGTCTGTCCGATGGAAGTCGCACCGATGGATCAGATCGGCAAGATCAAGCGGGAAATCCTCGATCGCAAGACAGCCCGAGACAGCCGCCCCATCCGCCACCGCAAAGTCATGATCGACCTGGTGAAGCAGGGGGGATGGGTTGACGAGCGGAAATTCGGGCTGATGGTGGTCGGAAATTACTTGCGAGATCTCGAGGGCCTCCTGAGTCTGGGTCCCCTCGGGTTCCGCATGGTGCTGCGGGGCAAATTCCCCCTCTCCTTTGAACCCTCCGAAGGGACTCAAACCGTGCGATCGCTGATCGAATCGGTGCAACGTTTGGAACAGGAGAAACCCTCAAAAATTGACAATTGACAATTGATAATTGACAATTAATCTTTGGACTCCCGACTCCCACCCCAGATGTTTTTGAATTGACGATCAGGATTTGAGAGCATGACTTCCCCGAGCCCTTCCGACACCGAACAGCCGACCCCAACCCCCCCCGCCGAACCCGAACCGAGTTTCGGTTGGACATCCTACGCCGAACAGATCAACGGGCGATTTGCGATGGTGGGATTCGTGATTCTGCTGTTGCTGGAATTTTTCACCGGCCAAGATCTGTGGACTTGGCTGGGTTTGCGCTGAGAGCTGTCAAATCATTGATTTTCCCTGATTCCCTAATACCGACTCCCGCCGCCACAGATGTTGAATTTGGGGTGAAAGCCGGCGGGGAATCGGGGTTTGGGCCCCAGCGACTACTGAGCTTCACTGACTTGGAGCAAATATTCGCCCCGGCCTTGGTCGTCGTAGGCGTTGACGATGACGCGGTAGATCCCCGTACTCGGCAAGGTGACGGTGATTTGGGAGTTGGTATTGGTTTCGTCGATATCGTCGTGTTCTTCGAGCAATTCGTCGTCCGGGGTGAACAAGGCCAGATAGGTGTCAAACTCGGAACTTTCGACGCGGATGGTGACGGTCTGTCCTTCCTGTCCCGAAAAGGTATACTCGTCGTACAAGCTGCCGTCGGCGGGCAGAACCGAGTCCCCCTCTTCCAACACGCCCTCCTCTTCGAGAATCATTCCCGGCGTCGGGGACTCCGCCGGTTCGGGAGTCTCCATCGGTTCCGGCGACTCTGCCGGCTCGGGCGGAAATTCCGGTGCCGGCGTTATCATGTTATCTGGAGTCTCCATTTCATCATCCGGAGTCTCCATTTCATCCGGAGACGCTTCCGGTTCGAGGGGTTCCATATCCTCGGGGACTTCCGGTTCTTGAGTCAGGCGGAACTCTCGGGCGATCGCGGACGGGGGTGAAAGTAGAAGGTAAACGGGCACAATCGCGAGCAAGCTGGTGCTGGCGGCCCAAAATTTGACGTGCATAAATTACCTCACACGGGAAGACAGTAAGGGACGTTAACAGTCTACAGACAGAACCGGGCAGGGCGATCGCGATTTTTCGATGTTACCCTAACGGACTCTGAGCAGGTACTCACCTCGACCGGTACTATCATAAGCATTCACGACGACTCGATATAGACCCGTCGCCGGCAAAGTCACGATCAGGCGGGAGTTGCGATTCGACTCGCTCACATCGTCATTTTCTCCGACGAGCTGGCCGTCGGGGCCGAATAGAGCCAGATAGGGGTCGAAATCCGAACTTTCCAGATCGATCGTCACCGACTGCCCCGCCTCTGCTTCAAACGTATACTCGTCGTACAGGCTGCCATCCGAAGGAAGCACGGAATCCCCCGACTCCAACACGCCCTCTTCCTGCAAGATGAGACGGCGCGGCTCAGTTGCCCGGGGGTCGTCATCCGCACTCCGCAACCGCAACTGGTAAGTCCCCGACTGTCCCGCTTCGTAGGAATTCGCCAAAAAGGTGTAAATGCCGCTCTCGGGCAACGTCACTTCGATGCGGGCGTTTTTGTCGCCCCCGCTGTCGTCGTCCTGGGCTAGTTCCGCCCCCTCCGCATCCATCAAAATCAAATAGGGGTCGAACTCGCGGCTGGTCATTTCCAGGATCACCCGCTGGCCCGCCTCTCCTTCAAACATATAAAGATCGTAAAAACTCTCATCGACGGGCAGCACGCTGTCCCCTTCTTCGAGTCTCCCCGTCACTTCCGGGCCATTCAATTCCAGTTGTTCGGCGTCTTCGTTGCCGAACATGACGGGACGCTGCTGTTGGGGGGTCTGGGGGGCGCGTCCGTCCCGGACTGCCTGCAGGAAGGGGGGCACGTTGTCCACGGAAATGGCGAAGCCGATGCCGATGTTGCCGCCACCCCGGCCCCGGGTGAAAATGGCGGTGTTCACCCCGATCAGTTCCCCCTTGCTGTTGAGGAGGGGACCGCCGGAGTTGCCGGGGTTGATGGCGGCGTCCGTCTGGATTAAATTGCGATCGGGGTCGATGCGGCTGACGATGCCGACGGTGAAGGTGTTTTGAAATTGGCCGAAGGGGTTGCCGATCGCAAAGGCCCGCTGTCCCACTTTGATCGTCCCGGGGCGGGCGATGGGGATGGTGGGTAAATTGCGGGCATCGCGAATTTTCAGGACGGCCAGATCCAGCCCGTTTTCCCCGTAGGCTACCACGTCCGCGATCGCCTTGCTGCCGTCCGAGAGGGTAACTTCCACTTCGCCGCCCTGGGAGACGACGTGGGCGTTGGTGAGCACCATCCCGTCTGCGCTGATAATTGTGCCACTGCCGTTGGTTTTTTCCGTATCGATGGATACGACGGCGGGGCTGGCCTGTTCGTAAACTTTGATATTGATCTGTTCGACAATATCCTGGGCGAGGAGAATGCCAGATTGAGCAGATTTGGCTACGGGAGAACCGGAACGGGCGGCGGTCAATTCGGGGGGACTGGCCTGGGCGACGGCGATCGCACCTGAGCTGGCGACGACGGCCAAGAGTCCGGAGGTGAGGAAGTGCAGGGGGGTGGAGTTCATCAATTTTTCCCGCTGGGTACCCCCTCTCCATTTGAATGGGTCGCCGGGGTAGAAAGTGGGGCGGGTCTACCACTTTCCGCTGAACAAGTGGATGCAACTACAATGGCGGTTCGTTCCGAACAGGCGATCGCAAGAGTGGCGATCGGGTTTGAATCTCAAATCGATCGCGACAGATTAAATAAAATTATACCGATCGAATCGGCTATTGCCCGCCGCGCCGAACTGCGGGGAATTTGAGATTTTCCTCGTTTGCCCAATTACTGTGGCGCGAGCGGCACGTTTAAAGCTTGGCCGAATCGGTTGTAGACGACGATATCCCACTGTCCGTTGAGGCTGGACTCAAAGGCGATGAGGGTGCCTTCGGTGTCGATGGTGGGGTGGCGAACTTGGGCGTCGAGGTTGGCCGTGAGATTCCGCAACTGGCGGGTTTGGCGGTTGTAGAGGTAGATGTCGGACCGTCCGCCCCGGGTGGAGGCGAAGACGATGTAGTTGCCATCTTCGGAAATGGCCGGGTGCGAGGCGATCGCATCCATCGCGTTGAGCCCCGGCAGGTCGATCGATTCTTCGGTTTCGCGGTCGTAGAGGTAGATATCCTGGCGGTTGAGGCGATCGGAGGCGAAAATCAGATATCGCCCGGAAATTTTGGGGCTCATCTCCGCCTGGGGGGAGTTCGGGGCGGTACCCCCGGAGTTGAAAGGAATATTGAGTAGCCGCGGATATCCGCCACAGCCACCGAGGAGTCCCAGCAGCGCGATCGCGCATAAAAGTAGCCAGCAGCGTTTCACCATTTTCTATCAATTCTTAATCATCGGCGGCGATCGGTCTGAGTGCTGATCCGGGTCAAAATCAGGTTTCTCTGTTTCAATTTAACTCAATCCCCTGAAACGGGCATCACTACAATATGAGTCCTTCTTGACACTCCCCGCGCTAAAGCGACGGAGATTCTTCCTTCAACGATCCGACTTGCCCTGACAGGTTTGCACCAGCCA
>NZ_JAYFER010000149.1:0-6218 GCF_055795065.1 Lyngbya sp. CCY1209 | reverse complement strand
GGTTATCCCCTCCTAAACCTCCCCAATCATCTTCAGATGATTTGAGCTATTAGCTTGGGAATTGATTCCCAAGCGGTGCGGATATCCGACCCGTTTTTGTCCGGATATTTAACCGGATTTGATATGATTCCCGGCCCCCAAACCCCCAATTCTGGGGGCTTTGATTCTTGATTCCCAGCCCCCAAACCCCCAATTCTGGGGGCTTTGAGACGACAAATTACGGCGGGGAGGATGTTCACAAGCAGACGTCCGGTAAAGTTAAAGCCGATCGCCTCTGGCTCGGGGTTCGGGGTAAATGCGATCGCTTCCTGACATTTTCGGGAACATGGGTGAAATTGGCGAGAAAACGGAAGTTCTATTTAAGATTGCAACACTTTTGAACTGAAAAACAGCCGTTTCCTAGAAGCTGTGGGAGTTGCAACTGTCACCGGTAAAAAAGAATTCGTCGATACCGTCGCAGTTGACGAAAAAATCCTCGGTAGATTCACTGAGAAATCGGACTTAAAAAAGTTCAAAATTTCTGTAGAAATACTTATATCAAAAGAGTAATTCAAACGTAGGCTGGTAGTAGAGTATCAGTTCTCATGGGGTCCGATTTGAGGAAAGAATTATGGATGAAGTCGTCCGGAAATTGGCGGGTGTCGGGTTTCCCGCGATCGTGCTGTTGGTGGCGATGGCGGCGACGGGACTGACGGGGGCCGCGGCCATCACCGCCGCACTGGCGATGTTGGGGCCGGGTGGAATGGTGGGAGGCATCGTGCTGCTGGGAATCATCGGACTCGCGTCTGATGCTTTGGCTAAATACGGTTTGGAAGCCGTCCTCGTCGGCGTTTATCAGGAACGAGTTGGCAATGGGGAGAACCCATCAAATTTGGGTCGCGAGATCGATATGTTGCCGATTTCTAAGGAATTGCAATTGGTTCTCAAAGATGCGATCGCCGGTGACGACAGCCGGTTTTGAGGTGCGATCGCTTTTCTCTGTTTCCGGATCGCGTCGAGCCTTTCTGAAGGTATTGGGATAGAAAGTGAGAACGATTTACATCACACCGGGGCTGGGCGATCGCGCCCGTGGCTCGGGGGATTCGGGGATGGAGGTTCTGTTGATTTGACCGGAGTAACACAAAATATAAAGAAAATCCCAACAAACTGTGAGACTTAGGGTATACTATGGATAATAGTAGCTATGGCAATTGCCGCGTCAGTTGGGACATCGTTGTTCACTGGAGATGGAGTGCAAATACGTTATCATGACACAGACCTTTGACAATACCTCCAGCTATGACAGTTCTAGCGATGACAGCAGCCAGACCGACTTTGACTCGTCTCAAACGAGCCACCACTTTAATACTGACCTGATTCATCACTCCCAGGCCCACGAGACAAGCGGGTTAGGCGTATCCGATGCCAGCGCTTTTGACATTACCCATTGCTTTGATTCCAGTGCATCTCACTCCGGTCACGAACATTCAGGTTTGGAAACGGCGGAAAGCCATTTCACAAGTGAAGATTCAAGTTCGATCATTAATGATGCAATCAGCCACCATTCTGAGGTGATGAACACCGCAGGTATCGGCTCTCATTGGGCTCACATGGAGTGCAGCGATTTTAGCCCTTACACGACCATTGACGATCATGGAAACGTTTATCGACACTACGGCAGCGGATCCTCTGATTATGAATATGTTGGCTATGTCAAAAATCGACATTTTTATAATAAAAGTCACTACCATATTGGCTATGTCGATCGTGATGGCAAGGTGTACGACGACAACCACCATCTCTTGGGTTGGCAATGTGCCGGTAAAATATACGACAAAAACGGTCACGCCGTTCCCTGTTCACCTAATACCTCGAAAGGTGCGATCGGTGCGGGAGCCTATTTGTGTTTTGTGCAGTTTGGAGGGGTTTAAACGATGGTTTTTCATTTATTCCAGTCGATTGCAGGCGGCATTGGGGTAGCCACGGCAGGGATTGTCAATGCGATCGCCAACACCCGAAATGCCAATAAAAACCGAGAAGCGCAAAAAGAGGTGGAAGACAACCGCCTCGCGATTCAAAAAGCCAGCCAAGAAGGTAACTTCCAGCTTCAGCGCGAACTGTTTAAAAAGCAACGCAAGCTACAGCTAGAGCTACTTCGAGGAAACCGTGAAACTCAGTTGATGGTGGTTCAGGAACAGCGCGAAACCGCTCGTCAGCAACCTTGGTATCACAAGCGCGTTGACAACTGGCCTCTGCGACTGGTTCCTGAAGATATTATTTCCGCTCATCCCAATCGTCAACCCATACCGCTTCAGATTATTCTCGCTCCTCCAGAAATCGATTACGATCGCTTCGGCAACGGTGCGGATTTCCCTAAACTGGAAAAGCGCATTGCTCAAAAAATGCGAACTCTGTTCGATCGCCACTTTCCCCTGGAAACGGACGATCGCCCGGTGGAATTGCTCGATCGCGCCTGGGATAGCAACCGTTTCGGCGGTGGTAGCAGCATCAAAACCCTGTTCAATCAACTGCGATCGGAATCGGTTTTGGTTCTCGAATCGGAAACCAGCGGCGAAACGATTAACCTGCGGGTCGCGTATTGGAGTGGCGGTGCAGAAATCTACAACTACAAAACTGCGATCGCCGATTTGCCTTACTTAGAAATTCTCGATGAGTTTGCACGTCAGCGGGTACGGTTGTGGAAAACCCAAGTTTATGACAAGCGGATCGCTCAAGGGAAAACGGAAGAAGAACTCAGACAACGCTACCCTCAGCAAATGGCGGGACTCAATGTTTGGCGAAGCGAACAGGAAGACCTTGCGGATGGAATTCCTTTCGATCGCCACTATCCCTATGTTGCCGAAGACGATGCGCGGTTTTGCCAGTTGTTTACCTCGTTGCATTCTTTAATGGCGGGGGTATTTGCCGATTTGCACTACCTGATTTTGGAAAACAGAGAGCCGCAACTTCCGGCGATGTTGCCGGACATTTTACCCGGATTTGCGGATGCTGAGGTGATTCGGCAAATGTTGGAGTTGGTGGTAGCCAGTTATGAGCAAGCCTTTACCGCCTTAAAGAGCGATCGGGATGCGTGGCTGGCAGATTTGCGGTTGGCATTTGCCGAAGGGCTCACGCATTTGCCTGATAAAAGTTGGGTACGCCAGCAACTTGAGCGATCGATGATGTTGTGGCTGCAACAGCGAGGTGGAGTGGCTCCTGACACGGATGCCAGGTGGGTTCTGGGTTCAAGAATCATTGAACCGCTGCATCGCCACTTGGGGGTCATAGCAGTTGGCTTTGACGAACTTCTCTGCGACCTCGGAGACTTCCCCACTCTCCACGTCGGGAGGAATCCAAGGGAGTTTCATTTGTCCCGGTGCCGTTTTGTGTTTCCCTCGAATCACTTTCGGTAAAAACTTGCTGCCCCAGTGATATCGCTTCTCCGGCTTAGGTTTCGGCTTGTATTTCTTACAGAATCCCCGATACTTCCGGGCGCATTCGTCCAGGGTATTTCCCAACGATAAAAACGCCGGATGCCACTTCGTCAATCCGTCATCCGTGAGCCGGTCATAAGTACCGTAGTTGGAGAAATCATAAAAGAATCCGGGCTGCATATTGGCGGCTTTGGGATTGGCGTGAATGTACCGTAAAGTGTTCAGCGCCCGTTGCTTGTCCGTGGTCGCAAAAGCGCTGCTGTGGTATCGTTTTTCCCAAAAGTGACCCGTGCGGTTCAGCATCCGGTTGAAACACATGGCGGCGTACCAGTTCAACCAGTGCATGAGTTTGGGTAAATCTTCTGGCTGTCGAGGTTCGATCAGGTAGTGGACGTGATTGCTCATGATGCAGAGTCCGTACAGTTTAAACCGGAACTTTTCCAGCGCTTTCTTGATGGCATAGAGCAGCACTTTCCGGCATTCCAGGCGGGTCAGCTTGAACTCGCGGTTGTTGCATCGGACAGTGATATGGTAGCAGTATCCGGGTTTGAGGATTCGGGATGGACGGGGCATGGCTGTTATTCGGAACGTCCCTTCCAGTTTGTCCTATCTCTGCCCCCAATACGGTCTAACTTTGTTCCCAGGTTGAACACCCAGGATTTAGAAACCGGGTTTTTACCAAAATGTTGGATGGGAACCAAAGCACTCTGGCAAAAAACCCGGTTTCTTCACTGCTACATTTTGAGTTGTTTTTTGTAGGTTGGGTGGCAACAGTGAAACCCAACACCCAAGTATTAATCTGTTGGGTTTCGTTCCTCAACCCAACCTACTTTTTACTGAGTAGGGGTGAAAAATTGATCCTACCGGTTTATTTATCCCTACCCAGATATTGATTAACCGAGTCCACTTGAGTGGACTTTTGCTGTGAGCCTTGAAATTGATTTCAAGGCGGGTTAGTAATACACCAGACAATTGAGTGGTTAGTGAGTTGGCGAGGTTGGGTTAGCAGCGGATGTTGAAACGGATGTAGCGGATGGGTTGTGGGTGGGAAAACTGGCTTTTTGGTAGTGGAACGCAGTTATTTTTTTGTAGGTTGGGTGACAACAGTGAAACCCAACACCCAAGTATTAATGTGTTGGGTTTCGTTCCCCAACCCAACCTACGTTTACCTAAAACTCGATCGCCATCGAAGACATGATCAGGTTCATCACCTGCAAATCAATGGGATCGATTCTTTCGCCATAATCTCCGGTCGAAATATTGACAATATATCGTCCATTCGGGTGGATGAGCCGCGCATACCGATGACGCTCAGGATAAACGGTTTGCACCGTATAAACCACAGCCTCCCGTCCCGCGATCGTCGTAAAGCCGGACTCTCCAGATACGATCTGACCCCCGCCACTTTGAGCCACCTCCCGCACAATATCGCGGACATTACGGACATTACTCGGACGCGGTTCAAGGCTAACGATCACGTCAGAAACTTGGTGTCCATAGCCTCTCATTCTTTCCCGTTCCGCACATTCCATAAATGCCACATC
Organism: Lyngbya sp. CCY1209; assembly: GCF_055795065.1. Lineage (NCBI taxonomy): Bacteria > Bacillati > Cyanobacteriota > Cyanophyceae > Oscillatoriales > Microcoleaceae > Lyngbya > Lyngbya sp. CCY1209. Next base: position 1,261 of record NZ_JAYFER010000149.1, on the reverse strand, counting down.
AGCCGGGTTCCGCACAACAATTGATAATTTTCTGCTATTGCCAGAATCTCGTCTGAGCTCCGTGTGGTAGTTTGCCGGAATCTGAAACCGCAAACCCGATTCACGGTTGACCACTTCGCGACGGTTGGATGAAGGTCGCTCTTGGTTCTGGTTTGAACAGGGTGACGATCGCTGCGACTGAACCGGACCGGCCCAAAACAGACAGGTACTCATCAACGATAGGACTGCATAGACTCTTAAATGGTGTTTCATTGTTTTGGTGGGGTTGAACGAGAGCGGAACTCAACATCAACACCAGGGATTTAGAAACCGGGTTTTTATCAACATTTTGGATGGGAACCGAAGCACTCTCTAAAAAACCCGGTTTCTTCACTGCTACATTTTGAGCGGGTGTCGGTTGGGTTTCACTTTGATGCACTTTACAATTATATCTCGATGATGGTGCGATCGCGCCGAAGCGTGCCATGTCCGATGGCGGAAATGATAAAATTTTTTATAATCGAAGATGCTTGACGGCGATCGCCCCTTAGCCCCCAAAAGGCGATCGCTTAAACTAAAAAATTTCTCCAGATAAAATCCGACCATCCACGCGCTCGTAATCATCCTCAACTAGCCACGAATGAGCTTCATCATAAACAGCGCTTTCAAACAAAGGTTTGTAGTTGGCAGTCGCATCATAAATACAACAATTTCCCTGTTGGCTACCGACCAACATCAAAATCCGAGGTGGAAAGATAATCGGATCTACCCATAACTCGATAAATTCCCAATTATCGCTCCGATCGACGAGGTTTTGTGCGAGGGATAACATGGTATTTATTATCTCCTTTAACAATTTTAATTTCGGCGTAATAAAGTTTCAGCCGGCTACCATCAGATCTTATCTGATACCCGATCGGTTCCTCAAAATATAGCCCATAGCGATCGTAATCATCATTTCGATCTTCAACTCCTGTAAGTTCGCCTCTTTCTATAATAGCCCGCACAACAAACTCCATTGTAGCACGGTCTTTAAACACATGAGCCTTTCCCTCTTTTCTCAACAGTCTTGCGACTTGAGGCGTACCCGGAAGGTGCTTGTCAAATAAGCCGCTTCTCGGATGGGGGGTTAATTCTCTATTGATACCACTCATCAACACCCATATTTAAGCTCGACCATCGATGATACATACTTTTCATCTTTTATATAGCAGTGCGCGCTCGTCTGTTTACAGTTTCCTCAGAGGGACAAACCTTTAAACCCTGATGTCGAGGGAATTTC
>NZ_JAYFER010000148.1:0-218 GCF_055795065.1 Lyngbya sp. CCY1209 | reverse complement strand
GCTTCTCGGTTTGAGATTTCTGGTGATTTCCCTCTCCTCGTTGCCCAGTAGACCCAATTTCCGTCATACGTCGATGCTTTCGGTCTGACCAGCGTGTGGTAGACTATGGGAGTCCAAGCGTGTTTTTGGAGTCGTAAACCATCCTTAGTTTGGAAAATCCACTTATCCTTCCTTTCGTCCCCATTACTCAGTTTTGCCATACCTGTTCGGTAGTATTT
>NZ_JAYFER010000147.1:0-13006 GCF_055795065.1 Lyngbya sp. CCY1209 | reverse complement strand
GGGTTACGGCGCGGATGAAAAGTTGTGGGTTTTTCCGAAAAATTACTGCCGCGCCTAACCCACCCTACTGGACTACTAACCCACCCTACTGGAGAGTTTTATCTTAAATGAGGCGATCGGATCTGAATCCACAGGCAAGATGCCCGATGCTACGTTGGGAATTTTGCCTCATTTGAGCCGAAACGGTCTACTACTGGACTACTGGACTACTGGATTGACTTGAAAGCTGACTGCTGATAGCTGTAGATATTAACCGTGAATGCGGCCGTCGGGCAGGGTCGCACCGGTCAAAATCGCATCTTGCAGGTTCGCCCCGTTCAACTTGGCATTCCGCAAGCTCGCATCCCGCAAATCGGCGCCGCGCAGGTTCGCGCCGTCCAAATTGGCGCCCCAGAAATAGGCGCCGCGCAGGTTCGCGTTGCTCAAATCGGCGCCGCGCAGATTCGCCAGATTCAAGTTCGTGTGACTCAAATCGGCAGTCCTTAAATCGCATTCTTCCAGGTTAGTTTGCATCAGATTGGCTTGGATAAACTGGCCGCCGCGAATGTTGCTGCCGTGCAAATCCGCCCGTTCTAAGTTGGCGTCATCCAAGCAGGTGAAGCGCAGTTGAGAATCCCGGAGGCTGGTTCCTCGCAGGTTCGCACCCATCAGTTTCGCGCCGCTGAGTTTGACTTGATTCAGTTCCAAACTGCTGAAGTCGATGCCCTCCAATTGCAGTCCATTTAGAAATGCTCCGTCGAGTTTAACGCCGTTCAACTGCGCCCCTCGCAAGTTGGCGCCACTCAGCCGTGCACCACTCAAGTTCGTCCAGTTCAGGTTCGCTTTTTCTAAGTTTGCGGACCGCAAATTGATGCCGTTGAGGTTGGCGCCGCAGAGGTTCACCCCCGGCAAGTTGGCGCGGAAAAGCGTCACCCAAGTCAGGATGGCACCGCTGAGTTTTGCCCCCATCAAATCGGCTTTGGCGAGGTGGGCACCGCTGAGGTTGGCTTTGGTGAGATCGGCTTCAATTAGACGGCTGTCTTTGAGTTTGACATAGTGGAGGTTTGTGCCGTACAAAAAGGCGCCGCTGAGATTGGCTTCTTGGATAAAACAGCGTTCCAAGTGGGCGCGGGCGAGGGAGGCTTCTTTGAGGTTGGAGCCCGACAGGTTGGCGGAAATCAGTTCGGCGCCGATCAGGTTTGCCGCCATCAGATCGAGCCCTCGAAAATCTCGTTCCCCTTTCATGTAGCGATCGATGATTTCATTTCCATTCATTTGATGAGATCTCCCATTGATAGTCCGTTCAGTCTGAAATCCTGCCCGGGGGCGGTTTCAGTTTTTCCGTAGATTTACCGATCCATCGGGTCGCCATTTACACGGTCCCGATGCGCGCAACCCGTCTTTAAAATCTCTGGTATTATTGTATCGATTAACGGAGGAAAAATACAAATTTTCTTAACCAATATTTATTTACAATTCTTCACTAAGATTTTATAAATTTATCGATTAAGTTTTGTCAAAAAAAGTCACCGATGATTGAGAAATGATAAATTTTCCATCTCAATTTTCGCTCGGGGCGATCGCACCCACCCAGATCGCCCGGAGAGAAACGCCCGAGTTATGTTAATCTGGATGGACGAGAAAAATAAAATTTTCCGACATCAGCGGCAGGGTGGACAAAAAAGCTGGGGACAACGTTACCCCCTTGACGGCAAATCCGATCAAAACGGTTGAAGCGATCGCAGGTAACAATCAATGATGACGATTTTGATTATTGAGGATGAAGACTCCATTCGCGACAATATCCTGGAAATCTTGGAGAATGAAGGATTCAATGCCGTCGGCGCATCCAACGGCGAGGAAGGGATCGATCGGGCTCGATTCTACCGTCCCGATGCGATCGTTTGTGATATTATGATGCCGGATATGGACGGTTACGGAGTCCTGCAACGGTTGCAGGAAAACCCCGACACGGCGCGAATTCCGTTTCTTTTTCTGACGGCAAAAGTCCATCGCGCCGACCAGCGTTTGGGCATGGAGTTGGGGGCGGATGATTATCTTTCCAAACCCTGTTCTCCCCAGGAACTTCTCAACGCAATTCGCGCCCGTCTCAAAAAACAGCGGCGATATTTAGCCGAGCTCGACGAGGAACACCGGCGGGCACTACAACTCAAGCAGCGGATGCAAGAACTTCAACAGCAAAGCCATTCCCACGAGGAATTGTTGGATCGTTTGTCGGAGGAGTTGCGGAGTCCTCTGTCGGCGATTAATATGGCGATCGCAATGTTGAAATCGAGTTTGTCCAATGTGGAGACTCAGGACCCGGAGGCATTTCGGGCGCGGCAGCAACGCTATCTGAAAATTCTACAGGAGGAATGTGCCCGGGAGATGGCGATTTTAAATGAGGTGTCGAGTTTGAAGGAAGTTTTGAAGGGTTCGAGGCTATCCAATTAAGTGACTGGAAACCGGGTTTCTGGGTGGCCCTGTGCCGGGGAACGAGAAACTTTCATAGAAACCCGGTTTCTCATCGCTGTCGGGTGGGGCGGTGTCGGGCCGCAGTTGAGGAAGCGATCGCAAGACAATTGCCAATTCAGACCGATTTGGCATAAAATATTAAGAAATGTTACTAAAGTTCCTGACAGACCTATGGATAATGCCATCGAAATCTACACCTGGAGCCGCTGTCCCTTTTGCCTGCGGGCGAAAGCCCTCCTGAAAGAGAAAGGCTGGGAGTTCACCGAATACGTCATCGACGGAGATGAGGAAGCGCGGGATCAAATGGCCGAACGCGCCAACGGACGCCGGTCCGTCCCCCAAATCTTTATCAACGGCCAACACGTCGGCGGCTGTGACGACCTCCACGCCCTCGACGCCCAGGGCGAACTCGATCCCCTCCTCGCCGCCTAGAGTCGCACCGTTCGGCAATACCCCCAAACCACTGACACCGGCTTGGGGGTATGATTAATTTCGCCCACTCGCAATCCGGTCCATGAAATTCGCCTTCATTATCGATCCCATCGAGAACTTGAACCCCGTCCACGATAGCAGCGTCGCCATGATGGAGGCGGCTCAGGAGATGGGTCACGAAGTGTGGGTGACGTTGGCCCACCAACTGAGTGTGATTGATGGAAAAGCCTGGGCGACGCTGACTCCCGTCCGCCTGACGCCGATTGTTCGGGAGGGCGCGCGCTGGGTGGCGGAGAAAATCTGGTTTAATTTGGGAGATGCCACATTGCAGCCTTTGGAGGCGATGGATGCGGTGTTCATGCGGATCGATCCGCCGGTGACGATTCCCTATCTCTACATTACTTATATTTTGGATTACATCGATCGCGCCAAAACCCTGACGGTGAACGCTCCCAAAGGGTTGCGGGCGGCGAATGAAAAAATGTACGCCCTGCAATTCACCGAGGTGCTCCCGGAAACGATCGTCAGCCGGGAAAAAGAGGTGATCCGGGAATTTGTGGAACGCCAGGGGGCGGGGGTTTTGAAGCCGCTGGGGGGGAAAGCCGGGGAGGGGATTCTGTTTCTCGAACCCGGCGATCGCAATTTCAATTCCCTGATCGAAATCAGCACCCGCCGGGGCTCCGAACCGGTGATGGTGCAGACCTATTTACCCGCGGCAAAAGAGGGCGACAAGCGGATCATTTTGTTGGATGGAAAGCCCATCGGGGCGGTGAATCGCATCCCCACGGGCAAAGAATTTCGCGGAAACATGGCCGTCGGCGGGCGGGTGGCGAAAACGGAAATTAGCGATCGCGAGTTGGAAATTTGTGAAAAAGTCACGCCAAAACTCCTCGAAGACGGGTTGTATTTCGTCGGGTTGGACGTGATCGGCGGCTACCTGACGGAAGTGAATGTCACCAGCCCGACGGGGATTCGGGAAATTGATTTGTTGGATACGGTGAGTTTGGGAACCCAGGTCATCGAATGGGCGATCGCAACTGTCGAACAGATGCGATCTTAGGGAGTCGGGAGTCGGGAGTCGGGAGTCGGGAATTACACTGCCTTTAATATCTCACTTTCAGAAAAATTTTTTTTTCTGATGCTTGGAAATGGGCGAGGGGGGGTTGACAGGGGGCGGCGATTCGCGGTAGACTATTGACATAATCCCCCATAATGGGAGTGGTGCTAAAAATAATATTTTTGCAACCACTCCCATTATCTAAAATAATACCGGAAGTCAACCCCAAAAGCAACCCCCTCCCCAAAAAAAGGCAAAAATTTTAACATTTCTTAATTTTTTTCAAAAAATAAAAATCCACCCAAAAAAGTAGGGGCGAATGGCATTCGCCCTCTCCCCAGCATCCACCCCCAAAAATCAGAAAAAGTTATCAATCATCAATGATCAATTATCAATTGTTTTCTTGCGCCCAGACGGACACCGAACCGCCGCAGCAGAAAAACTGCCCCCACCCCCATTCGTTGGTGTGGACAGGTTCTTTGACGTGTCCGGTGAGATCGGTAAATTTGGCGTTGGGTTTGCCCACTTCCATCCATTTTTGCCCGGGGATATTGTCACTCATAATCACGGCTAAACCTTCGGGATGTTCTTCATCTCCCAAACGAGTCCAACCGATTGTATTGTAGTCGTCAAAATAGTCGTACTGTTCCCCGTAGGCGTAGCGGTGGCGGGCGTATAATAACTGGTCAAGTATCGTGCGGTGGGAGGGAAGGAGAATTTTATAACGGTTGCCATCGTGTCCGTAATCTTCGTATTGTGCCCCGTAATAATCCGCGTAGAAAATGCAGGGATAGCCTTCGCGGCGCAGTAGGATCAGCGCATAGGCGAGGGGTTTAAACCAGGGTTCGACGGGGGCTTCCAGGGATTGTAAGGGTTGGGAATCGTGGTTTTCGACGAAGGTGACGGCATTGATGGGGCGTTCCTTCATGAGGGTGTGATCGAGGATCGTCTTCATGTCGAAATGTCCGTGGGATTTGCTGGCGTAGTAAAATTTGTAGTGGAGGGGGACATCAAAGACGGACATCCGGCCGCCGAGGGTGCCGATGTACCAGTGCAGGGTGTCGATGTTGTTGTACCAATATTCTCCGACGACGAACAGATCTTTTTGGGCGTGTTTTTCGAGTTCGTCAATCCACTCGGGGAAGAACCAGGCGGAGATGTGTTTGATGGCGTCGAGGCGGAAACCGTCCACTCCGGTGGTGTCGAGATACCATTTTCCCCAGTTGATGATTTCGTCCCGAACGTCGCGATTTTGGAAGTCGAGATCGCATCCCATCAGGTAGGCGAAGTTGCCTTTTTCGAGGGCGACATAATCATCGAAAACTTTGCCGTCAAACAAATAAATGGTGTCTTTTTCTTTGGTTAAATCGTCGTAATCGACCGCATCGAAGTGCTGCCAGTTCCACTGAAAATCGGAATATTGACCTTGGCGGCGGGGGAATTTAAACTGGGTGTAGGATTTGACATCTCTCAGGTCGCCTTTGGGATGGATGCGATCGCCCGTCGAGTAGGGTGTCGCCCGCACCATTTCGGTGGACTCGCCCCCCATTTTGTGGTTGAGGACGGCGTCGGCATAGACTTGAATTCCGGCAGTTTGGACGGCGTGAATGGCATCGAGATATTGTTGGCGATCGCCGTATTTGGTGCGGACGGTCCCGCACTGATCGAACTCTCCGAGATCGTAGAGATCGTAGGTGGCATAGCCGACATCGTGGGTTCCCCCCATGCCTTTGTAGGCGGGAGGCAGCCAGAGGGCGGTAATTCCGGCATCGGCGAGTTCTCGGGCGTTGGGTTTGAGTTGGTCCCACAGGATCGAGTCCGAGTCGATGTACCAGTGGAAGTATTGCATCATCACACCGTTGATCATGAGAGCTTCTCCCGCGTTGTCATTTTTCTGGAGTCGAGGGAACCCGCCCAAGAACCCGTCAATATTTTAGAGGATATTGAAACGGTTGTCGCGATCGCCCCGATTGAAAAGCGATCGTCCCGGAAAATGGGATAATATCGTCGGGAGCGATACTGTTGGAGCGCGATCGCTCCCGTTCCGCTTTGACCCGCCGTCGTTCGCCCAGGATCTCCATCCCATTCCCCCCCATCGTACCACCGCAGCCAGAGGCGGCGCATTTTTTCGTTATTCCAATCAATTAGGACGAGATTTGAGATTCAATAAATCTCAAGCCTTCGGCAAAATCGAAGATCATCCTACAATTCCAACGATTCAATTCTGATTTTTCGTTTCGACGTAGATATTCACGCCCAATCCTCATATCTCACGTCGCCACCTTCGATCGCGCTCAAAAGTCGGGATTCGACCAGCCATTCTTGAAGCCGATCGCGATCCTCGGGAAAATTTGCAACCCGAATTATTTCTCTCAACCAAGAAGCAACAATCATTGCAAAACTGTATTCACTGATGTGTTCCGCCGTGACTTTAGATCGTTCAAAGTAAGGTTGGAAAATTGGAGTTGCATCGATAATATAGGAAGGTTCCAATGTGAGATCTTGGGGATGGCGATCGCACCACAAATAGATTTTATCGGTAAAAACAAGCATAGTGTAAGGGGCGATCGGAAAATTGTCGTTTGCAAAGATTTGATGCCTCAATTGCATCGCCCAATCTAGTGAAGCATTCGAGCTACGCTTGACCTCGACGATTAATATCCGTTGATTTTCGCGATTGTAAATGGATATATCCCAACGATAACGGGGAGAATTTGAGAACGATTTTTCTCCATAATCGGCGACAATTTTATAATCTTCTCGGATCTTTTTTTCCCGGAGTTCGCTCAAAAAATGACGGGCGATCGCATTTTGTTCGTCCTCGGGAAGTTTTTGGATCTCTTCGACTACTTGTCGGAGCAATTCATTCATTGTTTATCTCTCCATTAATTGAATCGATGAATATAGCAGTTGCCGATCTGCTGCGATACGGTTCGATCCGCCATTATCCCCCTTGAACTCCCCCCTTACAAAGGGGGGGTAGGGGGGGATGGGGACTTTGAACCCGGAATCGTACCTCGCAAGCCCGGTAAACGCTGTATTTTCGCCCCAATTGAAACGCGATCGCCCCAAAAAATGGGATAATTTATCTGGTTCAAAGGTCGGGATCGATGCCGTGGGAGCGCAACAATTCTTCGAGACGCCGCGATCGCTCCCGTTCGGTTTCTGCCCGTTGACGTTCGGTTTCTGCCCGTTGACGTTCAGTTTCGGCCCGTTGACGTTCAGTTTCCGTCCGCCGTCGTTCAGTTTCCAATTCTTCCTGGACGATCGCCTTTTGTTCGGCGGGGGTCGAGATCCAATTTCCCTCCCCATCGTACCACCGCAGCCAGAGGCGGTTCATTCCTTCATATTCTCCCGCCCACAATCCCAAACCCAACTCCAATTGGGGTATCCAAATTTTGGGTTCCGCCAACTGCAATTCTTGATAAAAACCCGCCGTGAGGACGAACCCCCGCAGGCGATCGCTGTAGCGGTCAAAAACAATATAATAGGGAACCTTTAAAATTTGTTCGTAAACTTCCCATTTGGTGGGCGGAGCGGTACTCAGGCGCGTCGTCCGGCCCAAGTCTTCTCTTTCCGTCCCCGGCGACAACAGTTCCACCACCACCGTCGGAGGCACCATTTCTTGCCACATCACATAGCTCAAACGCAAGTCGCGATCGTCGTAAAGTTTCGACACGCCGACGACTCCGAACCAATCCGGGCGTTTGTACCAAGAAAAGTGACGAATATCATAATAAAGGTTCATATCCCCGGCACTAAAAACCTGCTCCGGCGGATATGTTTTGGGTTGAAAGGTTTGACTCAGGAGGGGGGGTTGGCGGTAGTGAAATTCGTCGGGCAATCCGGGTTCCTCCGGGTCTTCGCTGGGCAAATCGTACATGGTGGGAAGGGTTTCCCGGGGCGATCGCGGCGGATCGGTTTGGGGGACGGGGTATTGGAAGGACATGGGCAGTTTTGTGACAACTGTAACCTCGATCATAAATAATAGATCTGCGATCGCCCCCAAACCGTTGTTACGGCATGGCGCGATAGTTGCGATCGTCGCGTCAAATCGGCATCTCGCTTGTGATCACAGGCAAGATGCCTGTGCTACAGATATTGAAGAGGCGTATGGCGATCGCACCAATTTGACCTCCCCAACCCTCAGACTGGGGGAGCGCTACACTATAGAAACGCCTCGATTTAGACTGAAAGAGGATACAGCAACAGGAAAGGGCAAATATTGATATGAAAGGTTCCTGGATCGACGGATTCGGACGGCGGGCCGTGAAACCGTCAGTGACCAAAAAGCATCTGTGGCGGATTTTGGGGAGTTGGGCGATCGCCCAGAGCATCCTGTTGGGGACTCCCGCCTTCGCCCAGAACAATTCCGATCGCCTCAGCTACACCGAGTTATTGCAGAAAATCGAAGCGGGACAGGTGATCAAAATCCAAGAAGATCCCTCCCGACAGATGGCGAGAGTCACCTACACGGACGCGGAAAATCAAGAGCAGAGCCGATATGTGGGACTCTTCGACACCAACCCGGAACTGATGGACGCCATCCGGGCTCAGAACGTGGACTACGAAGTGAAACCCTCGGCGGACAACAGCGCGGCGATGGGTTTGGTGGTCAATATCCTGGTGATCGTGGTGGTTTTGGCGTTCCTGCTGATGATCCTGCGTCGCTCCACCCAGTCTTCCGGAAATGCGATGAATTTCGGCAAATCCCGGGCGCGGTTCCAGATGGAGGCGAAAACCGGGATTCTGTTCGACGACGTGGCGGGGATCGAAGAGGCGAAGGAAGAATTGCAGGAGGTCGTCACCTTTTTGAAATCCCCGGAAAAATTCACCGCGATCGGGGCTAAAATTCCCAGGGGAGTGCTGTTGGTGGGTCCTCCCGGAACGGGTAAAACCCTGCTGGCGAAGGCCGTCGCCGGGGAAGCGGGGGTACCCTTTTTCAGCATTTCGGGTTCGGAATTCGTGGAAATGTTCGTCGGCGTGGGCGCCTCTAGGGTACGGGATCTGTTCAAAAAGGCGAAGGAGAACGCGCCCTGCCTGATCTTTATCGACGAAATTGATGCTGTGGGCCGGCAGCGGGGCGCAGGCATCGGGGGCGGCAACGACGAGCGGGAACAGACTCTCAACCAGTTGTTGACGGAGATGGACGGGTTCGAGGGGAATCCGGGGATTATCGTGATCGCGGCGACGAACCGCCCAGATGTTTTGGATGCGGCGCTGCTGCGGCCCGGACGGTTCGATCGCCAGGTGATCGTAGATTTGCCGAGCTACAACGGCCGTCTGGGCATCCTGAAAGTGCACGCCCGTAATAAGAAGTTGGCGGATGATGTCTCTTTGGAAGCGATCGCACGGCGGACTCCGGGGCTCTCCGGGGCGGATCTGGCGAACTTGCTCAACGAGGCAGCGATTTTGACGGCTCGGCGGCGCAAAGATGCGATTTCGCTCTTAGAGATCGATGACGCGATCGACCGGATCACGATCGGGCTGGCGCTGACGCCCCTCCTAGACTGCAAGAAAAAGCGGCTGATCGCCTACCACGAGGTCGGACACGCCCTGTTGATGACGCTTTTGGAAAATTCCGACCCCCTCAACAAAGTGACGATTATCCCGCGATCGGGGGGCGTGGGCGGGTTCGCCCAGCAGATGTTCAACGAGGAGATGGTCGATAGCGGCCTCTACACCCGGGCTTGGCTGATGGATCAGATCGCCATCGCTTTGGGCGGGCGGGCCGCGGAGCAGGAGGTGTTCGGGGAAGCGGAAGTGACCATCGGGGCCAGCAACGACATCCAAATGGTGACGAATTTGGCCCGGGAGATGGTGACGCGCTACGGGATGTCCGACTTGGGTCCGGTGGCCCTGGAACATCCCGGCGAACAGGTGTTTTTGGGGCGGGGCTTCCCCAGCCAGTCGGAATATTCTGAGGAGGTAGCGACGAAAATCGACCACCAGATCCGGGCGATCGCGCTCCGGGGCTACGATCGCGCCCGCCGGATCATGCGGGACCACCGGATCTTGCTCGATCGCCTGGTGGATTTGCTTTTGGAGATGGAAACCATTGAAGGGGAAGAGTTCCGCCGCCTGGTGGCCGAGTACACGACGCTCCCGGAACGGCAGATGGCGATCGGCTTGAAAAAAGCCTAGAGAGAGTCGGGAATGGGGGACATCCGCCCCGCCCCCGTTTCCGGTTATCTAACGTTGAGAATATCGGCGATTCTGCTGGTCGTACATGGCGATGAGCACCCGGGCCGGATCGACCCACTGTCCGCCATACTTGAGCCCCCAGTGCAAGTGGGGGCCTGTGGTTCTGCCGGTCATTCCGACTCGGGCGATGCGGGCTCCGGCCGGGACCATTTGCCCTTGCCGGAGTTGGATGCCACCGTCGCGATCGATAAAATAGGTGCCGTCGGCGGTTTTTTGGACGTATCCCTGGACGTGGCAGTAGATGTGTTCCCACTGGCCCGACTGGATGACGATCCCGGTGCCGCAGCGGCCGTCTTCCCAGACTTCGACCACCTGTCCGGTCCACCAGTTGCGGATGTAGCTGCCCATCGGGGCGGCCAGGTCCAGGCCGTAGTGAAATCCGCTGCCGCGGTAGCCGAAGGGGGAGGTGTATTCGAGAAAGTTTTCGACGGGGAAGGAGGCGCCGTTCCAGTTGATTCCCACGGCGACCTGGGAGGCCCGGGCCTCTCGGACGCCCATTTGCAATTGTTGTCCCCCCAGGGGAATCAAGCTCAAACCGATGCATCCCGTCGCCAGCAACGCTATCTGTTTGGGGTGGATGTGACGCTTGAGCGCCCGTAGCGGTTGGAATTTTGCCATAATTCTTGATTCCTCAATCACCGAAACTGCATGGCTGGATGCACCACAAGGGATTTCAATCGAGCGAATTGCGATGGGTGGTGCGATCGCCCACCTCGGAGATTCTGCGATCCCGGGCGACCGACCGGATCGAATGTTTGCAGACTTATGACGGAGTATTCTACTCGATGATGGGGGCGGATCGAACAAGTTTTGCAAATTTATGTTAAGTTTTTGCTAACGCTGCCATCAAATGACCCATGCTGACCGACATTTTTCCGTTTACATTCACTCTCAACGCCACGGCGATCGCGGGGACGGCATTGTGGTCACTGGCCCTGTACTGGGGGTTTTCTCCGGTGAGCGAATGGGTGATGGAGCAACTGACCCGCTGGTTCAACTTTGCGGAGCGATCGCTCTACACTTCCCAGGAAGAATTTGAACGCACCCGCCGGGCCCGAGAATCCCAAAATGCGTTTTGGGCCTCCATTTTCAGCATCATACCCTTTCTGGCGATCGGAGGACTCTGCAATTGGGTGGTGGAAGTCACCCTGGGCCGCAGTTGGTCGATCAGCATCGGCGTCATTGTCGCCATCCTGTGCGGCGTTTACGAGTTGGGGCGGCGGGACAGCCGGCAGAACAATTAACAATTAATAATGGATCATTAATAATTAATAATTTTATCGAATTCGGTTAAATCTCCAAAAATCCAGGGACCCTTGGGGATCTCCCCCTTCGCAAGCTGGGGGGATCTGACAAAAAGGGGATTTGCTAAACAGAAAATATTCGATTTTAGTCCCCGGAAAAAGGGGGTTGAAAACCGAATTTTTGAATGATTAATTACTGTCGGAATTGTTTCTTTGCGATCCGGGTCGGTATGGCATCAAGACGCTTCAACCGACAACTGCAAGGGCGTTCCCACCGTCACCGCGTTCTCGAGAGTCGCTGCCGCCACGATACCATCCCGGGACACCACCCGCACCCGTCCAGCATCGCCAACCGCCTCAAAAACCGTCCCCGCCCCCACCTTTCGCAAATCGACACCCCCCAACCACAACCGGGCATCCTTCCCACTCACCCCGATGACGGTGGCTTGGGCGGGAGAATTGGGCGTTTCGACAAAATAGGGATTTTCGAGTTGATATCCGCTTCCCACCTTCACTTCGTAGCGGGGAACTTGCCGAAAATACGAGGGAATTTCGGGGGTGATTTTCTTGAAAATTTGGTCGATATTGCTGTCTTTATGCCAAAGATAATGGGTCAGTAAATAAGTAAAAATTCCCGCCTGAAAGCCATTAATATTTTGTTCCCGTGCCAATTGATTGGGGGCTGCTGCTGCCAAAGCAATGCCTTTCGCCACCCCCGTCCGGTAGCCGTTGACGAATTCTTCTGGGGACATATCCAGATAAGATAACCACCATTCTTGATAGGCTCTTTCTTCGGGAGAAACCAAAATATTTCTGCCCCCGTCTCGGGAACGAAACCGCACGTCTCGGGTCGCCCCGCCCGCAAAACAGCTATCCAAAATGACCGTAACTTTTTCCGTTTGTAAAGCAGACTTCAACAAAAATAGAGTGTGTCCCATAATATCTTTGACACTGCCGCCGACGTCGGGATATCCGGCGGGTAACGTGCCGTCAACGGGGACGAAGGTGCCGTTGAGTTGTGGCGTATTTCCCACCCCTCTCAAAATGGGTTCGGGGTCGAAAATGCGGGAACCGTGTCCGGAATAGTGGTAGACGACGATATCTCCGGGTTTGGCTTGTTTGATTAAATGTTCTTCAAAGGCGGTCAAAATGCCTTCGCGGGTCGCTTCTTTATCGGATAAAATATAGATATCTTTGGGGTTAAAACCGAAGCGGTGGATCAATAATTGTCGCTGCAATTCCGTATCGTTGACGCAGCCTTGGAGGGGTTGGTCGGCGTAGCTGTTGATGCCCACCAGCAACGCCAATTTTCGGGGCGTACTTTCGGCCAGGGCTTGCCCGTAGCGTCGGGCTTGGCGTTGAAAGACGAGGGGGTGAATCCCCAGTGTCGCGAAGGCTGCAGATGCAAATTGCAGGAAGTGACGTCGGGAGAAATGATTCATCGCGAGTGATAAAATTTATGGGTGCATTCAATGATGATTTTAAAGTTATAGTTTACATCAAAATTGACGGGTCGGGCAAAATATAGAGAAATTTTTGTAGGGTGGGTTAGGCGCGGCAGTAATTTTTCGGAAAAACCCACAACTTTTCATCCGCGCCGTAACCCACCACCCCT
>NZ_JAYFER010000146.1:0-11567 GCF_055795065.1 Lyngbya sp. CCY1209 | reverse complement strand
CTCACCGCCTTCCGTTCCCCGCTTCAATCCTAGGGTTGTGAATCCTAAAACTGGGGGTGGCTATCGCCTCCTCTCTTAGATTATCAGTTTTACTTATTTCTTGTATAAGAAACTTGTATCACTGATTTTCTTTGACCCTGAGAGTTCCGACCTCATTTAGTATCCTGTGATACCAAACTTAGGAACATACAGATAGTTATAAGGCTGGTCAGGGGTGCATCCCTTATATTCATCCGAGGGGATGAAAGCCTTACCGGGAGGTTATTTAAGGCATTTCAGCCCGATTTCGTTCCCGAACGAATCGCACCCCCCCGTCTACTATAGGCGGCTCGGGGAACTCTCAATCGGTTTTGGCTCGGAAAGTTTCCGTCGGGTGCGGCCGATGCCGGGAAGTGCCGATCGGCTTGTCCAGGGTCGTTCGGCGGTCCAGTGGCGATCGCTCGACGGGTAAATGTTCAAATCGGCCAACCCCGCTTCCCCGGCCATCCGTCGCACTTCTTCGACGGTAAAGGCGGCGTGCAGGGAGTCCCGAAAGAGCTGTTTTTGGCGATCGGTGCTCTCCCCCGCGTATTCTTCGACGAGGCGGTCGCGGGTGAGTTCGTCTGCGGGACGCAGCAGGTCCCGCAGGAAGATGCCGCCCCCCGGTTTCAATACCCGGTTCAATTCCCGAAAAAAGGGCAGGGGGTCGGGGAGGTGGTGGACGATGCTGTTGGAGATGACAAAATCGAATTGTCCGGTTTCGTAGGGCAACTGTTTGGCATCCACCCAGGCCAGTTGGATCTGATGTGGGAGTCCGGCGGCGGCGACGTTGCGATCGCCGATTTTGAGCATATTTTCGGAGAGGTCGATGGCGATTATTTTCCAGTCCGGCTTTCGTTGGGCGATCGCGATCGGAATTCGGGCCGTCCCCGTCCCGGCATCCAACACCGCGGCCGCCGATGTCGGACCTAGGGCGATCGCCCGTTCGGCAAAGGCGGTATTGACCTCTACAAAGTCCATCGAATCGTATTCGACGGCTTCTTCCCAAGTGTCCATCACTTCCGGTTCCAACACTCGTTCCATCGGCTCTCCTCTATTGATCAGCAATCCTAATCTTTCAAAATCTCCACGGTGCCCCGGTAGCCGTCCACCCGCACCCGCTGGCCGGTTTTGAGGTAGGACATAGCCTCCGAGACGTTCATCACCGCCGGAATGCCGTATTCCCGGGCGACGATCGCGCCGTGGGACAACTGGCCCCCGACTTCAGCGACGATCGCCCCGGCCCCCACCAGCAGCGGAGCCCAGCCGGCATCAGTGTAGGGGACGACCAAAATCGGCTTTTCTCCCCCGTCACCCAACCCCTCGGCGAGGCTGCGGCAGACGCGGACGCGCCCCTCCACGCGCCCGACGCTGGCCGGGATGCCGCGGAGGAGCGATCGCCCTTCCCGGGGTTTTTCCCGGGGTTCCGGGAGCAAATTGCCGTACACCACGGGGGGGACGGAGCGATCGCGATCGCGGTCGTATTCCTGCCGTCGCCGTTTGACGATTTCCGCGAGTTCCCCGCCGTCGCCGCCGTCGCTCCAACCCTGTATTTCCGGCCATTCCAAAAAGAAAATATCCCCCGGTTGACGCAATACCTTCTCCTCCAGGGCTTTCGCCTCCATCGCCAAAAACGTCCGCCGCAGGTGAGCCAGCAACTTCCCGTAAACTTCCGCAATTTCACCCTTGACGACGGCCCGCTCCCGACACTGGGCCAACCGCCACTGCTGCCACAGATTCAACCCCCCCACGTTCCGATCCGTACCGCCGGCCGGATTTTGCGCCATCGTCAGCAGCATCTGGCGGAACGTCTCCGGCTGTTCCCCCCAGGTCGCCACGGAAATATCCGTCCCCACCTCGCTGAGATACCCGTGCCGCCGCAGCCACCGGGAGAATTGTTCCTGCAATTGGGAATTTTCAGCGAACTGTCCCTCGATAACTTGCAGGTTCGACCGTTCTGGCAGGCGGTCGGCGATCGCCTGCAATTCCCGCATCGAGGCCACTTCCGGCGCGTCCTCCACCGGCAGCCACTCCTCCGGCACCCGAAACAGCGATCGCCGCACCGCCAACCCGATGGGCCCGACGATGTTGTAATAGGTGGCCGGTTTGAGCACCTCCCGAATCCGCTCCACCCGCTGTTTCAATTGTGGCAGGGACAGGGAATCGGGAATTTGAGTCCGGGGGTCGGATTCGGCTTCCAACTGCTCTAAAGTCGGGTCGAACAGTTGCCGGCGATCGCGCCGAAACTCGGACACCAGGCCGCGCTCCCGCTGCACCAACAGCCACAGTCCCGGCAGGGAGGCCAGCATGGTTTTCAGGGGCGGTTTGCCCATCTTCTCCCCCCGCAGCAGGAACTCCAGACCCCGTTCCGGCAGGCCCATCATCCGAAAAATTTCCCCCAGCAGGGTGGCGTTGAAATAGGCGTGGGAACCGAGGAGGGTGGCTGTCTCGGCGAAGTCGAGTTCCGCCGCCTTATTGCCGAGCACCAGGGTAAAAATTTCCCCCCACACGCCGCAGGTGAGGGGGCGGTTGATCGACCAGGTGAGGGGGGGGATGGTGCCGGGGATCACCTCGGCGGCAATGGTGCGGGTCCAGATCGGGCGCAGGTTGGTGATGGGGCGGGACTGCAACAGCCAAATCTGTTCCCCGTCCCAAATCCACTCGATATCCTGGGGCAAACCGTGGTAAAAGGCTTCCAGGGCTTGAGCCTGTCCCACCAGGTCGGCCAGCACCGATCGCGGCAGCAGGGAATTTTCCCCCTCTTCCACCCGGTTCAAACTCTCGTGGGTGGCGGTTTCGGTCTCCGTGTCGATTTCGACGTGCAGGGGGGTCTCGCGCCCGCCCACCACGACACCACCCCCCCCGGGCAGGGCTTCCACCACCACCTGGGGCCCCCCGTCGAGGGGGTTGCGGGTGAACATCACCCCGGACACCTGGGCGCTGATGTAGGGTTGGATCAGCACGGCGATGCCGGTGTCGTCGAGGTGTCGCTGTCGGCGGTAGGCTGCGGCTTCGGGGCTCCAGTAGGATTCTCGGCAGCGGACGATCGCCTCCCGCAACTGGTCCTCGGTGGTGACGGGGCCGATGGTGGCGTACTGCCCCGCGGCGGAGCTGGTTTCGCCGTCTTCCCCCAGGGCGGAGGAGCGCACGATCAGGGGATATTCGGTGTTGGGGGTGGGGAGTTGGAAGTAGTGGATTTGATCTTGGTGCTGGGACTGGTTGTCCCGGGCGATGGCTTCGGTTCCCATCGCCGGCAGCACCCACCCGGAGGGGACTTTGAACCCCGCTTGCTTGAGTTGACTCAGGCGGGTGGCTTTTTCCCCGCAGGCGTCGATGTCGAGGAGATCGTTGAGAGATAGCAATTGCTGTTTCATATACAATCCGAAATCGTCTCCCTGGCGGAGGTTGATCAGGACCAAGACGACGGCCAGGGCGGTCGCGGCCGGGAGTTCCCCCTCGGACAGGGGCCGTTCTTTGGGAAACTGATGCCACAGCCACAGCCAAACCGGGCCGCTCAAACAGCCCAGTCGCATGGCCCGCAGCCTCGCCCGCGTGGGTTGACTCGGCTCGACCGCCAGCCCCAAGCGCCACAGTAGCACCCCGGTCATGGCGGCAGAAATGGCGACGGGGGGGGAATAGACGAGGACTCCCCAAGTGGCGTTGGTGACGCCGCCGCCCCGGGCGACGAAGTAGCGGCCGGCCACCAGGACGGTCAGGGCCACAATGGCGATCGCCTGCCACTGGTAGGGGATCAGCCACCGGGCTGCCAGCACCGGGGCGGCGCCTCTGAGGGCCTCGGCGAGGGCGGCGGCGATGCCGGCGGGTTTTCCGGCCTGGGTGAAGGCCGCGGCTACCCCCACGTTGCCGGTCCCTTCCCGAGCCAGGTCGATTCCCGCCATCAATTTGACGATCCAGCGGGTGAGGGGAACGGCGCCGAGGCCAAAGCTTCCCGTCACGATCAGTAGTCCGGCAACCCAGGGTGGCATGGGGAGTTCTCTCCTCGGCGACATCAATTAAAAGATAATTGATAATTGATAATTGATAATTGTCAATCCTTTCTTAAGTTCCGATGGATGAGATAATGCTAAAAACTTGATGAAGCTTGAGGAGATCTCCAGTTATGGAAAATTCCCTTTGGATTCCGGCCGCCGTTCTCGTCGTCGGCTTCATTGCCGCCGTCAGCATCGGTTCGATCGCCTGGTACAATTCCAAGCGACCGCCCGGTTGGGAGGGTAAGGACCGCCCCGATTTTATCCCCAAGGTGGATAAGGACGAGGAGCAAAGCTCATAAAAAACTCGGATTCCCGCCTCCCAGACGCGATCGCGGCCGGGCGGGAACTCGAATTAGCGCTTCTTTCCTTTCGGGAAATGGTCGATCCGGGCCGAGCCGTAAAATACGAGCGCGTCCTTTTGAATCCTGACCCGATCGACCCGCAGTTGCGTGCCCTCCAGGGCGAATTTGTCGAGATCGAGCAGGTTGTTGACGTGGTCGATCAGTGCCTTCGCCAGGTTTTGGGAGTCTTCGTCTCCCCCGTACTTGACGTTGACAAACTGGATTTTACGGCGGTTTTCCACTTCAATTTCGGCGGAAAAGTCCACGGCGGTCAGGTGGCGGGCGTCGCCGATGCGGACGTGGGACTCGAAGGCCAGGGTTTTGTCCGGCGTTACGGTCATTTCCGTCTGGTTGAATTGCAGGGGCTGACCCTCGTACTGCAGTCGCTGCAGTTTCTCCACAATGAAGGGCGTGTTGAAAGAAGCCGTCAGATCGTCTTCCGTCAAGACGACCCGCATCACCGCCTGGGTGGGCTGCCGCAGCTTGACTTGGCCGGCAAATATGGCGCTGAAGTCGATCGAAACGGCTTGTAGATAGAGTTCCATGACCGCGATTCGCAGGCCGTTGTACATCAGCATTCCGTTGCCGATGAAGTCAAATCCGTCTACGCTTCCCTGTAACAGCTTGGCTACGGGTTCGGCACGGACGTTGGCTTCAACCTTGTCGGAACGCTTGAACAACGCGGCGATCGCAGCCCCGACAACCTTGCTGACGAGGCGATCGCCACTTTGAGCCTGAATCGGAGTGCTTCCAAACAAAGCCTGTACCATTCCCTTTGCTCGCTTGCCATCACGACCCATTATAACGGTATATTAAGAAATGTTAAATCAGTTGTCCTGATAGGGCCGATTGGAAATCGCGACCGGTAGCCGGATGGCGCGGTGGAAGGGAGTTCGAGAGATCGAAATTTTTTCTCGCCCCCGACATTCTGTCCCGGGAAAGATGACAGCCCGAGACCGGGGGTCTCGGGGTCAATTAACGGTTTGGGGGTCGAAATTGGCCCCAAATCGGGCCGTTGTCAGGAATCCGGCCGCGATCGTGTTCCGGGTTAAAATCCGATCGATTCGCGTCAGAAAGGGAAAATTTTCCGGTCGGACGGTCGTCAAAAAGTCGGCGGCATACTCCCCCACAAAACATCGGAGCGATTCTCCCACATTTTTCGATTCTCGCCCCGGAGCGTCCCCCCATGTTTCAACCCTCGAGAGCGGACGGGTCCGGAAGCCGACGTGGCAGATGAAAAGGCCTTTCCACTTCCCCGCGATCGCCGTTTGTGCCTTGTCCCCCGCGAGTTTTGAGCCGGCTCGGCGATCGGGATATAAACGTGTTATTTTTGTCGGATATTGGATGCTGCACGCTGAAGATCGAATCTGACGACCTTCTCACTTTTATTAAAAAAAATACCTCGTTCCGGCCTGGGTCCCTTTCCCATCCAGCAATTTCGTCATATCTTCAACTCAGGATAACTACCATGATGGACTCGGAAGCTTATATTTATTTGTTTTACGCCGACACGATCCGACGCTTTAAAATCTTGGCATCTCGGGAATCTTACGTCCGCGATCAACTGGTGTCCGATCGGTTTCCCTATCCCGTTAAAGTTGTCGAGTTGTTCCCGTCGTCGCGATCGCAGCAGGACGAGGCGCAACTGCACCAAATGTTGTCCTCCCACCGCATTCAAGGGGACTGGTTTGAATTCGACTCCCCCCAAGTGGCGATCGCTCTGATCCGAGAATATTTTCGGATTCGCGAAGAGATGGGACAACAGTTAAATTCCCTGTCTCAAAACTACAATTTGACCGCCAAAAAATTGAAGAAAGCGGAGGATAAAAATTTACAACTTGAACAGGAGATAGAGCAGTTACAAGAAGAACGTGACCGGCTGTTTCAATACAAAATTACCATCCAACGGGATTTGACTCGGTTCCTGTCTCGGATGGATTCCCACGAACACAACGGCAATTCGATCTACGCCGAACAATCGCTGCGATCGGAGGCGATCCGCCACATCCGCCACCACCTCGGATGCGTCACCCAGGGACGGCGTTTGCAGCGGGGAGATACGGTGATCATGATCGGTTTTTCGTTATTTGAATATCGGGAAAAATTTGAACAGTTGAAAGCCTGTTTAGAACGCTGCTCCCTCACCTCTGCCGAGGACGAATCGGAGGCGGTTGATATCAGTGCGGGGGTGCCGGTCGGCATTTATTTTACCACGGATAAACCGATCGCACGTTTGGAGGTGGAAGTGCCCAACCGCTATTGGAGTTTGCCGGGGATGCTCCCGGAGTTATTTGCGGAGGTGAAAACCTTGGGATTTGAAGCGCGATTTTGCCGCCTGGTTCACCTCAAGGAGGAGGGGGATACCGGGGAACTCGGCTTCATTCCCTGCGAAAAGTCGGACGATTTGTGGCAGGAAATTTTGGCCAACGTCAAACCCCTCGGGACTCAGACGCTGTTGCGGCAGCAGGGGACGCTGTTGGAGTTGAGCCCCGATGAGACTCGCATCGGGGTGACGAGTCGGACGCTGCTGAAGATGATCCAGGACAAAATTCCTAATTTGGAACAGGCGTTGGAGCGATCGCTCGGGATTCGCTGCTGCGTTCGGGTGGAACTGATCGGCGAGGGGAGTTCGTCGGGTTCCGCCTCGGGTGTCCCCCACACGGATACTTAAAAAAATTCCGATTTTGTAGTACAATAATTTTTGTACTACAAATTGGGGTGGAGGTGGGGTTGACAAAATCATACTGTACGGTCTATCCTAAAACCATCGATTTAAACTGTACGGTCTAGTCAAATCACAATTCATGGATATCTTATCACTCGGCCTCCTGTTGGGAGCCTTATTAATCTCCGACGAAATTCTCAACGGAAAACTGCAAGTTTCCCGGCGTCTGCTGGAATGGATGGATCGGTTCGGGGAAGCGTCGGACCGCCGAGAAAAAGATCCGACTCGTTGAGGGTTATGAAACGACAGTACCCATCCGGCTTTTCCCCACCCCCCCCTGTTTTTGAACAGTTGGGGGGTGAATTTTTTTTTGGGGGTGACAGATGGTTCCTCTGCTGCCGATACCTGCCCTGACCAAGGGCTGTGTTAAACTGGAAATAAGCGAGTGGGAATGGCGAAAATGAATAACTGGGTCAAACTGTCGATTTACTCCGGCGCTTTAATCAGTCTAATTTTACCATTTTACGACTTTGAATGTCACTGTTTTTTCCCAAAAAATACTCCCGAAAAAGTAACCTCTAAAGAAGGGATACAGTACATCCGTACCCTGGTCAAAGGTCAGACAGTTTACTTTGTAGAAAACGGCGAATTTACCTTCAATTTAGAGGAACTACAATTGGGTATAAAGCCGGAAACTGATGATTATAGTTATCAGATTTTAGAGCCGATGGTTCCCGTTCAATCCGTTAGCTATCCCCTTCCCGAACCTCCGGGCGATCGCATTTTTATGATCGCCCAATCGAAGCAACCCCAATATCAACCCAGTTATTTTGGGGCAGTCTTCCTAATTATCGATCCCGACTCATTAGAGAAGCGACCGGTCGGTTTGATTTGTCAAAGTGAAATGGGTGATTCATCCCGATCGGAACTACCGCAAAGATTTGGGGATAAAATCAGTTGTCCTCCGGGAAGCAAAACTCTAGATTAATACATTTGAAAAACATCTCGCCCCCAACTCTGTATTCTGGGGGCTTTGAATGGCAATTATTGAATCCTTATCTCCAATCCGAGTCCTATACCTTCATTCATAATCGACAACTTTTAATGCTTTTTGGGCGACTAATTTTCCATCGACAAAAAACTTAAAAGTCCAAGTTTCAGAAGATGCGTTTGGATAAAATTTATAAAAACACGAAACCTGGGGTTGAGAAGGAGAGAGCCGTAGTGTGGATTGTCCCATTGCCACAAGTTGACCTTGTCGGTTCAATAATTGACAGCTTGTGGTATATTGTTTTTCGGGCAGTGAGGATAAATCGACCGAAAAATAAACTCTCGCCCAACTTCCTCCGGCAAAAGAGAGTTGATTTTGGTCAAAAGCCAGATAATTTCCATCCGCTTTGAGAGTCACCGGGAGTGAGAGGGGTTCCGGTGGCGGAGATGGGGTCGGTTTGAGAGAATTTGAGTAAGTTTTATAGTAAGCAAATCCGAGTCCGGCGAACATCAAAATGCCAGTCAGATAAAGTGCGATCGCCCAAATTTGTTTGGCAAGTTGAGGGGGACGCAAAACCTCGATGGGAATCAACGATTGCAGGGCGGTTTCGGCGTTGGGATAGCGATCGTTGTAATTGGGTTCGACCATTTTTTTCAGCCAATTGATAAACCCTGGACTCAAATGAGGAACCCGATTTTCAAACTGAATCCGTCCGCCGTCATCCATCAACAATCCCACTTCCGTCGAGGGGATTCCGGTTAACAAACAAATTAATGTCGCCCCCAAACTGTAGAGATCGGAAGCCTGGGTTAGTTGGCGGTTGAACATCTGTTCCGGCGGCATAAATCCCAGCGTCCCCTTCACCACGCTACTCACCGCCACTTCGCCACCCCCCAAGCGGGCGAATCCGAAATCGACTAAACTGACATCCATGCGATCGCCCACCAATATATTTTCGGGTTTCAAGTCCCGGTGGATGACGGGAGGGATGCGATTTTGCAAGTATTTGAGAATGTCCAAAACCGAGAGGGCGATTTGTTTGACTTCCTGGGGAGTCCACGGTTTTAACTCCGCCAAAGAGGGGGCATTTTTGTACTCTTGAACCATACAAAACCCGTCGGGGGTTTGGAAGGAGTCCAGATAGCGGGGGATGTGGGGATGTTCGAGTTCCCGCAGCACTTCAATTTCGCGATCGTAGGTGTGGTAGTCCGTCCAACTGGCTTCAATTCGGGCGAACTGAAACTGTTTGACGACGACGGGGATATCGCCGTTAATTTCTCGGGCAAGATAGGTGACGCGACCCCCGGCTCGGTTGTGTCCGAGTTCGCGGGTCACTTGGTAGCCGTAGTTGGAGAAATCGGGGAATTCGTTCATGGTTTGATTAAGGTGGGTTGGAGTTTACGGTATTGCTTGAGGGTTTTCAGGGGTTTGAATAGGATGATATTCAGCAAGGGTAACAGCGTCATCGAAACAGCCAAAAATCCGACCGCCAAAAGTCCAAAAATTTCCATTAATGCATTCAGACTAAAATGTTTTATAATGCTGAATATGAGTCGCAAAAATGCACCGATACTGACGAAGTAAATGACAGTCATTAAGGCGAATAAATTGGGGTTCTTGACAATTTTATTACGACGACACAAGCTCATTCTTATCATCGCTCTTAACAGCCAATAAAAACAGTAAAATGTGCCGTGAAATATTGCCAATAATACCAGGAACCCTATCGAATATTCAGGAAACTGAGTTCCCTGATCAATGAAGTCCACTAAAAAAAGCAGACTTCCAATCAAAAAGTAAATAATTATACCCACCACCAAAAAGAACTTTTGCATTCCAGAAATGGCAACTCTCATCCCCAAAGTCATGCCCAATATAAAATATAAAAATGAAAGGGAATAAGATTCATATAATTGCATCAAAAATACCACGAACAGCAAGCCAAAAGTGATGCCTCCAAAAATTCCACAAAATAAAGTATAAACTGATTTCATAATTCCTGTGTAGTCGGGGGGAAGCCTATCAAAAATAGGATATTTTTCCGAAAACCCCAGTTTCTCATTGACAAAAATTGCCATGAAAAAAATGAATAAAAATGAAGCCAAGCATATATCTCGAACCGAGATATTTTCAATCCGGGTTAGTGCTTCCACACTCACGAATCCAAAAATTGCGGATAATAAAATTGCCAAAAATCTCGAAGACGAGAATTCTTTGATATGGTCAAAAAACCCTAAATTCTCCTGAGTTTTAATTTCCACATCCACCGGACAGACTTCCGGGTCGGAATTAGTCCGCAGCAAAATCTGACGTTGATAGGTTTCTCCCATTAATAATTGCCGGGTATCAACGGTGACAGTACAGGTGATTTGATTGACCTCAAATTTCGGAGGCGTGAAGGAAATATAGGGGTGGTCGTAGGGGGTATGGGGCGGGTCGGAGGGGTGGGGAGCGACTTCCCAGCGACCGGATAAAACGGTGTCGGGAACCGGATTGGTGATTTGGATAGTTTGGCTGACTTTTTCGCCCCATTCTTCGGCTGTCAATGTCAGTTTTTGGTGTTCCAGGCGAACTCGGGGAAGGCGAGAAACATTCAAGGGTTTGAGGACGGCTAAAGCTTCGGAGGCATTGGCAAAACGATCGCCCACTTTCGGTTCGACCATTTTTTCCAACCAGTTCAGCCAACCCCGTTTTTGGGGCGGGATTAGGTGGCGGAAGTGGACTCGATAATCCGCATCAATTAAACTGCCGATATCGGCGGATTTGATTCCCGTCAGCAAACAAATTAATGTCGCCCCCAATGCGTACAAATCCGAGGCGTTGGTGAGGCGCCGGTTGAATAGTTGTTCCGGCGGCATAAAACCCATCGTCCCCTTGACCACGCTGCTGGCTGCGATGTCTCCGCCGCCGAGTCGGGCGAAACCGAAATCCACCAAATACACGTTTAAGTTATCGTCGATCAGGATATTTTCTGGTTTGATATCTCGGTGGATAATTGAGGGATGCCGAGATTGCAAATAGACGAGAATTTTGAGGGTGGAGAGGGCGATCGCTTTAATTTGTTCCGGCGTCCAACTGCGGCGGGTGGCGGCGGACGGGGCGTCGATGTACTCCTGAACCATACAGAAGCCGTCGGGGGTTTGAAAGGAGTCTAAATAGCAAGGAATTCCCGGATGGTTGAGGCTTTTGAGAACTTTAATTTCTTGTTGGTAGCTGTCGTATTCTGACCAACTTGAATTTCCCGTGGCAAACTGAAATTGTTTGATGACGACTTTTTCTTTGCTTTGACGGTGTTCGGCGAGATAGGTGACGCGGCCCCCGAGGGAGTTGTGACCGAGTTCTCCCAGGGGTTGATAGCCGTGACTCGAAATGTTTGAAACGTCATTCATGGTGGGTATACCCCCGATCGCGATCGCCTGATAGCGGTTTTCTCTCCAATGAGATCTGGACGATCCACCATTGTCTCCCTTCGATCCCCCCCAGCCCCCATCCCCCCCAGCCCCCATCCCCCCCAGCCCCCCTTTGAAAGGGGGGAGAATTGGGGGGAGAATTGGGGGGAG
>NZ_JAYFER010000145.1:0-9974 GCF_055795065.1 Lyngbya sp. CCY1209 | reverse complement strand
TTCGGGAGCTTGATAGCTCCGTCTCTTTAGAGCGGAGTGGAAAAGCGACACGGCGGCTTTAGCCGCATTGCCGTTATGTCGGCTCGTTGAAAGAAGAATCTCCGTCGCTGTCTTCGCGGAGAGTGTCAAACTGAGTTGGAACCGATCTGAACTTTTCGGAGATTCGAGCCGGAGTGCCTATGGAAACAAACCGCGATCGCCCGTTTAAATTTCTCTGGCAATTTACCAATCGAATCGAAGCTTACCGGGGCATCCGGGCGGGGATCGCCCTGGCTGTGCCCACCTTGGTCGGTCGGGCGGTGGGCTATCCGGAAACGGGATTTTACATCGGTTTGACCGGGGTATTTTTCATCCTCGGGGCGGTGGGCGGTCCCTATGGAACCCGGGCAAAAACGGCGATCGCGACTTTGGTCGGCGGAACCGTTGCCATCGGTTTGGGAACCCTGGTTTCGGCGATCGCGGCGGTGAAATTACTCGCCACTTTTTTGTGGATGTTTGCGGTGGGATACGCCGCCATTTACGGACATCCGGGGGTGATGGCGGGCATTGTCAGCGGCATATTATTTTTATTTACCATTCACCTTCCCCCCGGCGATCTGGCAGTGGCGGCGGAGCGGTCGGCGGTCGGGTTTGCGGGGGGAATTTGGGCGATCGCCCTGTGGTTGATTTTGTGGCCCCTGCGGCCCTATCTGCCCTTGAGAAAAGCGATTTCTCGCTGTTACGGAGCGATCGCGGACTACATTCAATTCGTGCTCAATCACTCCCCCGGCGACGAAATCCGGGGGGTCGCCCAGTGGCGAGAAACCCTGCAAATTGCCAAGGACGCCTACATCCTGAACCGCAGGGGACGGCGGGGCAATTCGGCGATCGGACAGGCGGCGGTGATGCTAATTCAAGATGCGGAACGGTTGATGATGTCGGTTTCCGCTTTGATCGAAGTGGCGGCGATTCACCGAGACCATCCCCAACAGATGACGGTGGGAGTTTTGGTCGATAATGCCCTGGAAAAAATTGCCTCGAATTTGCGAAATTTGGCGAAACTCACCCGCAACCAACCCGCCCGAATTGACGGCGACCGACTGCGGCAAATTTCGGAGGCTTTGAACCAACAAAAAGACCTGCAACAACGGACGATCGGCGATCGCGTCGAGGCCTATTCCGGTTTGATCGCCGTTGATCGCCTGGTGAATATTTTGAATCGGACGATCTGCCTGTTAGACCGCAGTGCCCACATCCTCTGGGAGATGAAACCGACGGCAGGCGGAGAACCGTCCGAGTCCTCTCCGGGAGAAACGGTGTTGCTCGAACCCACAAAAACCCCCCCGTTCGAGCCCCTGCGAGATAATTTTACCTTCAATTCTGCCTATTTTCGCCACGGCGTCCGCCTCGCTGTCGCCACGTCCGCCGGGGTGGCGATCGCGACTTTGGAAGCGATCCCCCACGGGTTTTGGATCAGTCTGACCGTTTTGTTGGTTTTGCAGCCGGATTTTGGCAGTACCTATCGGCGATTTTTTCACCGGATTTTGGGGACGATTTTGGGAGCGTTGCTGACTCCTCTATTGGCGATCGCGATACCTCAAACTTACATTTTGGAAGCGATCGCCGTCATTTCCGTTTCCGTCGCCTTTTCTTTGCTGCGGTTCAACTACGGCTTGGCGGTGTTTTTTATTACGGTTTACGCCGTCCTTTTGGAACAACTGCGGTCGGCCGAAGATGTCCGGGCGGCGACGGTCCGGGTGGTCGCCACTTTGATCGGGTCGGGGTTGGCATTTGCGGCCGCTTTTTTTCTGTTTCGCGATCGCGAGGAAAAACGATTTTTGGCGGCCGTGGCGACGGCGATCGCGGCCGGACGCCACTATTTCAAAACGGTGATGACTTCTTATTTCGGCGATCGGGAAATTGACCCGGAT
This sequence comes from Lyngbya sp. CCY1209, assembly GCF_055795065.1. Lineage (NCBI taxonomy): Bacteria > Bacillati > Cyanobacteriota > Cyanophyceae > Oscillatoriales > Microcoleaceae > Lyngbya > Lyngbya sp. CCY1209. The sequence goes on along the minus strand of NZ_JAYFER010000145.1, from coordinate 8,064 downwards.
GCGATCGCCCGATGTCGCCACCAAAACCGACTCGCCCAATTTAACGCCCAAGTGTCCCTGCAAAAATTAATCGACGACCCCCACACCTCCCAAAATCAAATCGAAATGGGTGTGATGTTGATGCTCAATTTGACCCGCTTCAGCCGTGCGATCGCCGTTTTGATCGACCCGTTAAATCACTTCACCGGAACCGAACCCCACCCCGACATCGAAACCTTCGTCAGCCACGTCGATTTCGCCTTGGAACAGCTAGAAATTGCCATCAAGATCAAAAAACACCCCCCGCCTCTTCCCGACCTGCAAACCCCCCTCATGGACTTTAAAACTCACTTTGAAACCCTGCAAAAAACCCGCCTCGAAGAATTGACCGCCCGCCAGGAACGGACGCCCACCCGCCAAGTGTTGCTGGATTACAGCATCGTCAGTTTGGAACTCGAAGAAATGGCGGACTATTTGCAGGATATGTTTCGGGCGATCGGGGAGTTTACTCAATCCTCTTAAGCCGGCATTTAAAATAAAATATCCGGGGGGATCATGCTTCGGATAGATGACAAAAATACAAAAGCGATCGGGTCCCCCGCATCGCCCACAAAATGAGTTTGTCAAAGTTGAGTTCACACTTCCGATAGAGGAAAGTTACCCGGCGATTTTATAAGCTGATAGCGGTGGAATGATTCCATTGTTCAACATAGAAGTTAATTCGCGGAGATTTTTTAAGTGAAACGCTTATATCATTATCTCAAATCCCTTCGTCTGCGGCATCTCGTCACCGTATTTCTGGCGGGTACTCTGCTGGTCATCAGCACCGCCTGCGGCACCCCCGAAACCAAGGGTTTCCAGGGGGAGGTGGGTGCCTATCCCAATTCGGAACAGCCCGCCCGAACGGACGCCAGCCGCGCGGCTTCCAAGGCGAACCAACTCTCCGAAAATGCCAGAAAAAATATCGACAAAGTGAATAGTCCCGAGGATTTCGCCGAGGAATTTCAAGAGGGTAAACCCTTGGGAGAACGGGTCAAAAACCTTTCCAAAGATGTCGGCGAATCGTTCCAAGATTTGGGTCAGGGTGTGGCCGAAGAAACCCCCAACAAGGTGAATAACCTTAAGGAAAATACTGCGGATGCGGCGAAATCTGCAAAGCGGGCGGCTGAAAACGCATCGAATACGGTAAAAGAAACAGCCGAAGATACGGCAAAATCTGCCAAGCGAACCGCTGAAGATGCCACAACCTCGGCAAAACGGGCGGCTGAAGATGCCAAAGATGCCCTGGAAAGTTAGAAGTCTGTCTTAAGGTAGATAGCCAAATTGGCGTTGCTACCCTTAAACTGACCACCAATGGGATCTCATGCTCTCCTTGGTTTCCAAGTCACCCCCATTTCTCCTAGATCGTTTTCGGATTATTTAGGAAAAATGAGGGGTTTAATTTTTTTTAGGGAGTCGGGAGTCGGGAGTCGGGAGTCGGGAATTGTAGGGGGCCTTGGCTTGCGCCCTGACTTGAAACATTGGATTTAAAAACTACTCTTTTAATTTCGCCTATTTTTAAATATTAATTATGGAGTTTTTATTGTCTTTTATAGGCTCGGATAAAACGGCTATTTCTAGGGTAAAAATACTCCCACATCCGGGCTGACTTTCGACTTTGAGATGGGCCTGATGTTTGAGGGCGATCGCCCGCACGATCGCCAATCCCAGTCCCGTTCCCCCGGCTTTGCGAGAGCGGTGGCTATCCACCCGGTAAAAGCGCTCGAAAATGCGGTTCTGTTCGCCCGCAGGAATGCCGATTCCACTATCTTCGATCGCGACAACCGCCGTGCGTTCGCGTCGCTTCAAACTGACGCCAACCGTCCCCCCGTCGGGGGTGTATTGAATGGCATTCGCTATCAAATTGGAAACCAATCGATAGAGTTGCTGTTCGTGTCCCGAAACGTAAATTTGTTCCTCGGGAATCTGGGCGGATAGCCGAATATTGGACGCGATCGCTAGTTCCAAAAACTCTTCCGACAAATCGGCAATAATATCGTTGAGACAGCAGGGTTGAAACGGTTCCGAAACGCCATTTTTTTCCAAACTGCTGAGTAACAATAAATCGGCGATCAGGTGGCTCAACCGCCGCCCCTGCCGCTCCACCGTATTTAACATCATATCGACATTTTTGCGATCGCCGGACGGGAGTCGCAGGATGGCTTCCACCGTCGCCAAAAGGCTGGCGGCGATCGCAATTCGTGGGCGACGTCGGCGGTGAACTGCTGCTGTTGCCGATAGGATCGGTAAATCGGTTGCATCGCCAATCCCGACAGCCACCAACTCGAAATCGCCACCACACTCAGGGCGATCGGAAATCCGATCGCCAGGATCAATTGAATTCGCCTCACCTCGGCATCAAAGCCTTCTAACGTCCGCCCAATTTGCAGATAACCCCAGTAAGAATTGGAGTTACTTTTGCCGTGTAAAATTGTGGTAAACTGGCGGTAGCGATTCCCCTCGGAACTGCGAAACGTTTGCCACAATTCCGGGTTAATTTTTTGCGGTAACGGCAGCGGTTGATTGGGGGAAAACGCCAGCAGTCTGCCGCGGCGATCGAACAGGCGGATGTAGTACAGATCGCGATCGCTAATCCCGATGGTGTGCCGTTCGATCAAAGAGGGTCGAGTCTCGCAATCTCTGCCAACCGAACACAGATCCGGAAAGATTTTCTGTAAAATTTTGGTGGGATTTTCCGAGGGGGGAAGCAGGGGTTCCAAACTGTCGTGAAGCGTCCCGGCGTTGGACTCTATTTCCCGTTCCAAAGCCACCCAATTCGACCGAACCAGCGATCGATACATCCCCAATCCGGATACACTTAAAATCACCCCGGTAACGATCGCGTACCAGAGGGCCAGACGGATGCGGCTGCGGCGAAACATTTGATGGGTATTCATCGGAACCTATTGAATCGATAACCTTGGCCGGGAACCGTTTCGATGGGGCAGTCGCAATTGTAATTCGCCAATTTTCGACGCAACAGCCGCATCTGTGCCGCCACCACATTGCTGATCGGTTCTTCGTCGAGATCCCAAAGTTGACGGCGAATTTTACTGCCCGAAATGATGCGATCGGGATTTTGCATCAGGTAGGCGAGGATCTGAAATTCTTTCACCGTCAGAGGGATAATTTGAGACGTTTTTCCCGTACCGACGTGCAGGGCATTATTATCATAATCGAGGGCAAACGATCCGACGCTGAGGGTTTGGGGTTGAAGTTGGGGCGATCGCCGCTGGAGTGCCCGCAACCTCGCCAACAATTCCGCCATTACGAACGGTTTCACCAGATAATCGTCGGCCCCCGCATCCAACCCGGCGACGCGATTTTCCGGTTCTCCCAACGCCGTCAGCATCAGCACCGGCAACGGATTTTGACGCGATCGCAGCCGCCGACAGATTTCGAGCCCCGAGAGCCCCGGCAGCAGCCAATCCAAAACCGCCACGGTGTAATCCGTCCACTGACTTTCCAAATAATCCCAGGCCCGAGTCCCGTCCGTCACCCAATCCACCACATATTTTTCGCCCACCAAAACCTGTTTGATGGCCGTCCCCAAATCCGTTTCATCTTCCGCCAGCAGAATCCGCATCGTCCCCCAAAAGCGATCGCGACCTCGATTCTACCAAAACCCACCGCATTTCATCTCGATTTCATCTCCCCCGTGGCAGACTGTTAAAAATTTCGGTTCAGTTCAGTTTCAAGTGAGGAGTTATTCTATGAAATCCGTCGCACTCATGAGCCTTCTGACCCTCGGTTTGACCTTCGGGGCGCCCACCGTCGCCCTGTCCCACGTCGGACACGGAGACGAATTCCAAGCCACGGGAGGCATCGACCGGGTGCGGGTCAACCCCGAGACGGATTCGATGTTGGGTATCATTGTCGAGCCCATCCAACCCGCCGAAGATGGCAGTTTTGCCGTCACGGTGCCCGTCACTGCGATCGTGGATGCGGACGGCAAACAATTGGTTTTTGTGAAGTATGAAAATTTTTATGAACCCGTGGAAGTGACGATGGGAGAAACCCGGGGCGAGTTAGTGGAAATTACCGAAGGATTGTCCGTCGGGGAGGCGCTTGTGACCCAGGGGAGTTTGTCGCTTTACGCCGAATCCCGCAAAACCCAAACAGCCGAAACGGAAACCGCCGCGGCGCCGGTCGAGGAAGTGACGGCCCAGGAAGTCGCCCTCGAAGAGACTACCGAAACCGATGAAATCGTCGCGGTGCAACCCGAGGAAATGGCGCCAGAATCCGGCGGATTTCCGATGGGAATTTTAGCCGCGATCGGCGGCGGCGCGGTGCTCGTCGTGGGGGGATTCGCGATCGCCAACCGTTCGAGACAATAGCAGTGTGAAATAATTCGCAAAAATCCCGCCCGTTCAAAGCCCCCAGAATTGGGGGTTTGGGGGCGAGAAAATGTGCAGATGGTTTCTGATTGCCAAATCATCTCACATCCGGTTGAATATCCGAACCGCTTGGGAATCAATTCCAGAGGGCGCAAGCCTTGCGCCCCTACAATTCCCGACTCCCTACTCCCTAAAAAAATGTTGAATTCAATTCTCGATCGCATCCTAAAAACCGCGATCGCCCGCCGGTGGTCGGTCGTGGTCGGCGCCATATTGGTGACGGTTTGGGGGGTGTTCGGCGTCACGCAGATGCCGCTGGATGTGTTTCCCGAATTCGCGCCGCCCCAAGTGGACATTCAAACCGAAGCGGTGGGGCTCGCCCCCGAAGAAGTGGAAACCCAAATTACCGTCCCCATCGAAAGCGTCGTGAACGGCCTGCCGGGGGTGACGACGGTGCGATCGTCCTCCAAGGTGGGACTGTCGATGGTGCAGGTCGTTTTCGACCCGGACGCCGACATCTACAAAGCGCGGCAGTCGGTGGCCGAACGGCTGCAACAGGTGTCCAACCAGTTTCCAGAAGGGACCCACCCGCCAGAGATTTCGCCCTTGGTGTCCCCCCTGGGCACGATTTTGCAGTACGCCTTCACGGTCGAACCGGGGGGGCAAACCTCGCTGATGGACCTGCGTCGCCGGGTGGAAGTCACCCTCAGCAACCAGATTTTGTCCGTGCCCGGCGTTTCCAAAGTCACGATTTACGGGGGCGACGAACGACAGGAACAGGTGCTCATCGACCCGGAAAGACTGCGATCGCTCGATGTCTCCCTCACCGAAGTCGCCGACGCGGCCAGAGGCGCCAATTCCAACGCCCCCGGCGGTTTCTTAGTCGGCGGCGGACAGGAATTGTTGGTGCGCGGCATCGGCCAGATCCGGTCCGTCGAAGATTTGCGGCGATCGGCGGTCACGGTCCGGGACGGCATCCCCATTTTGCTCGAAGATGTCGCCGAAGTGAAGACGGGGGCGGCACTCAAGCGCGGCGACGCCAGTTTTAACGGACAACCCGCCGTGGTGATGATGATCGACAAACAGCCGCAGGTGGACACCCCCACCGTCACCGAGGCGGTGGAAGCGGTGATGGAGTCGCTGCAGCCGACGTTCCCCGCCGATGTCGCGATCGCGCGGACGTTCCGCCAGTCAAATTTCATCGATTCGGCCATCCGCAACGTCGGCGGTTCCCTCGTCCAGGGGATCATCGTCGTATCCGTGATCATGTTGCTATTTTTGATGAATTGGCGGACCGCGGCGATCGCTTTGAGTGCCATTCCCCTGTCTTTGATTGTCGGATTGCTGTTCATGAAAGCCTTCGGTTTGGGCATCAATACCATGACCCTCGGGGGATTGGTCGTCGCCATCGGGTCGGTGGTGGACGATGCGATCGTGGACATGGAAAACTGCTATCGCGGACTCCGGGCAAACCAGGCCCGGGGCAACCCGAAACACCCCTTTCAGGTGGTCTACGACACCTCGGTACAGGTGCGGCTGGCCGTGATTTTTTCTACGGTGATTATCGTCGTCGTATTCGCCCCGATTTTCAGTCTGACGGGGGTGGAAGGGCGCATATTCGCCCCGATGGGTCTGGCTTACCTACTCTCCATCGCCGCCTCCACCCTGGTCGCCATGACCCTCTCACCGGCCCTGTGCGCGATTTTGCTGGCCGATCGCCCCCTGCCACAGGAGGGCACCTTCGTCTCCCGCTGGGCCGAACGGCTGTATCGTCCCCTGCTAAATTTGTCGGTGCGGGCGCCCCAGATGATTTTGGGACTGGCCCTGGCCGCTTTGGTTGTCGCGATCGCGATCGTCCCCTCTCTCGGACGGGTATTTCTGCCGGAATTCCAGGAAAAATCGATGGTCAACTCGATGGTGTTGTTCCCCGGCGTCTCCCTGGACATGACCAATCGGGCGGGAATGGCCCTTTCCAAGTCCCTGGAGGGCAATCCCCTCTATGACTGGGTACAGGTGCGGGCCGGACGTTCCCCCGGCGACGCGGACGGGGCGGGGGTGAACATGGCCCACGTCGATGTGGAATTGAGCGATTTGGCGTTGAAAGATCGCGAAGCCAGCGTCGCGGAATTGCGGGAAGCGTTTCTGAAACTGCCGGGAGTGGCGCCCAATATCGGCGGGTTTATTTCCCACCGCATGGATGAGGTTTTATCGGGGGTCAGAAGTGCGATCGCGGTGAAAATTTTCGGCCCCGATTTGGCGGAATTGCGGCGAGTCGGCGAACAGGTTCGGGACGCGATCGAACCCGTCGAGGGGGTGGTGGATTTGCAACTCGAACCCCAACTCCCCATCCGCCAAGTTCAAATCGAATATGATCGCGCCGCGGCTGCAATTTACGGATTGACAATGGAACGGTTATCGGAGGTGGTGGAAACGGCCCTCAACGGCCGCGTCGTCTCCCAAGTTCCGGAAAATCAACAATTGATCGATATTTTCGTTTCGCTGACAGAAGAAGCCGCCAACAGTTTGGATGGGATTCGCGCCATCCCCCTGAGCACTCCCACCGGAGAAATCATCCCCCTGAGTGCGGTGGCAAACGTCGGTTACGGCACCGGTGCAAACGTGGTGAATCGGGAGGACGTATCGCGGTTGATCGTGGTTTCCGCCAACGTCGCGGAGCGCGATTTGGGCGGCGTCGTCGGCGACATCCAAGCCCGAATTCGCCGGGAAGTTCAATTGCCCGAGGGGTATTTTATCCAGTACGGCGGACAGTTTGAAGCGGAGCAAAATGCCACCAATAATTTACTGTTTTATAGCATTTTGGCGGCGATCGCGATCGCGATTTTGATGTTCTTTTCGGTGAAATCCCTCCCGGCGACGGTGGCTATCATGCTCAATTTACCCCTCGCCCTCGTCGGCGGCATTTTGTCCATCGCCCTCACCGGCGGTGTCATTTCCATCGCCTCCCTGGTGGGTTTTATTACCCTGTTCGGCGTCGCCGTCCGCAACGGGTTGTTATTGGTTGACAATTACAATCAAAAATTTTACCGGGGAATGGAGTTAAAAGATGTCATTATCGGCGGTTCCCTCGATCGCGTCAATGCCATCTTGATGACCGCGTTTACCTCCGCTTTGGGGATGTTGCCGCTGGCGATCGCAACCGGAGCCGGCAACGAGATTTTGCAACCGTTGGCGATCGTCGTTTTAGGCGGTTTGTTCACGTCTACGGCGTTGACGCTGCTCGTGATTCCCGCCCTTTACAGCCAATTCGGCCGCTGGTTAATGCCCAAACCCAATCTCACCGAAATCGAGAAAAATTTCCGCTTCCAAACCGAGCAGAAACCCTCGCAAATTTTGTAATTTTTCCTGAAAAATACGGGGATATTTCAAAAGAGTCACTTGTCGGGGCGCAAGGCTTGCGCCCCAATTTAAATTTCCGAAAAAATTTATACCTTTCGGACGGAGGTTAAATTTCGGCTTTAGTTGTAATTTGAGAAGAGTTAGAAAAAATGAAAGTTATTAAAATCATTCAACTTTTAATTCCTTTATTTTTTCAATCAAAAGAGTTGGACTAATAACAAAAAATAGAGAAATCAAACCTAAAGTCACCCATCCCAAAGGATTATCAACTATGATATCGCAAGTATCGCGCTCGTGTATCAACAGTTTCAATCGGGCTAGAAACCTTGAAACATCGATGTAAAGGTCATTT
>NZ_JAYFER010000144.1:0-7474 GCF_055795065.1 Lyngbya sp. CCY1209 | reverse complement strand
AGCTTGGGAATTGATTCCCAAGCGGTCTGGATGTCTCACCCTCCGCTCCCTCCGCTCCCTCCGCTCCCTCCGCTCCCCCGCCCACACCCCATTCCCAATATCATTAAGCTAAATTGAAAACTGTAACAATTTTTACAAAATTTTGTTTTTATTAACTTTTTTGAGTTAGGCTACAGATAAGAGGAAATCAGGCTGGGGATCAAGGAATTGGGCATAACATACGAGGTTACTGCCCGACATCTATCTCCAGCCTGGATCATTCAAAAGAGGTTTAACCAATTATGGTTGTATCATCCCTGCAGACCACCGAGGCACCGACTCCGGCCTATATTTGTCCGTTCGATCGCACCTGCAGCTATCTGAACCAAGCCGCGGCCGAACTCGAAATGGACGACAACATCCGGGTGATACTGGAACACCCCCGCAAAGTCGTGACCGTCGCCATACCCGTCCGCCTCGACAGCGGGAAAGTCCAAATTTTCGCCGGACACCGGGTCCAGCACTGCGACGTGCTCGGCCCCTACAAGGGCGGGACCCGCTACCACCGGGCCGTCACCCTCGCGGAACTCTCCGCCCTGGCCATGTTGATGACCTGGAAATGTGCCCTGCTGGGGATTCCCTACGGCGGCGCCAAGGGGGGGATCGCGATCGACCCGGCCCAATACAGCGACGGCGAAATCGAACGCCTCACCCGCCGCTACGCCAGCGAACTGATCAAAGACATCGGACCAGCGATCGACATTCCGGCGCCCGACATCGGCACCTCCTCCCGGGAAATGGCCTGGATGATGGACACCTACTCCATGAACATGGGCCACGCCGTCCTCGGTGTCGTCACCGGCAAACCCCTCTCCATCGGCGGTTCTAAGGGCCGCGACATGGCGACCGGACGGGGGGTCATGATTGCCGTCCGGGAGGCCTTGATGGAGCTGGGACAGACCCTAGAAGGCGTAAAAATTGCCATCCAAGGATTCGGCAAAGTCGGCGGCGCCGCCGCCCAACTCCTCCACCAAGCCGGCGCCAAAATTATCGCCGTCTCCGATGCGTCGGGAGGGGTATTCGCCTCCGAGGGGTTAGATATTCCGGCTTTATCAACCCATGTAGCGGCGAATAAAACGGTGGTCGGATTTCCCGGCGGCGAACCGGTCACCAATGCGGAATTGTTGACGCTTCCCTGCGATGTCTTGATTCCGGCGGCATTGGAAGATCAAATTACCGAAGAAAATGCCGATCGCATCCAGGCAAAATTGGTCGCCGAAGCTGCCAACGCTCCCATCACCTTGGTCGCCGACCAAATGCTAGAATCTCGGGGGATTAAGGTATTGCCCGACATCCTCGCCAACGCCGGCGGCGTGGTCGTCAGCTATCTGGAATGGGTGCAAGGTCAGTCCTTCCTATTCTGGGACGAAAAACGGGTGAACCGGGAGATGGAAAAACTGATGGTTCAAGCCTACCACCGCGTCAGCCAGCGTTCCCAAGAACAGGGCGGCGACCTGCGGCTGGCGGCTTATACTTTGGGAGTCGGTCGGGTCGCCCAAGCGATCCGCGATCGCGGCTTGTATCCTTAATCGGTTGTAGGGTGTAGGGTGTAGGGTGTAGGGTGTAGGGTGTAGGGTGTAGGGTGTAGGGTGTAGGGTGTGGAGGCAACCTTATAGGGTTACCAATTACCGATTCCCCATTCCCGATTCCCCATTCCCGATTCCCCATTCCCGATTCCCCATTCCCCATTCCCTATCCCCTACTCCCTTCCAGATCGAATTGTGATTTAATATCGCTTAGATCTGTTTTGTTTCAATCTCAAACTCGGCTATGACCCCAACTCGACCCCTCGAAACCCTCGGCTGTCTGGGCAAAGTGACGATAGAAGGCGACATGGTGCGTTTGAAAGGCTGGGCCGCGTCTTGGGGGGCGGGTTCCGTCACCCATTTTCGCGTCACCATCGGCGGCGTGGAAGTTCCCGAATTGCGGATTGAGAAAAACCTGCCCAGCGACGACGTGCGACAGTTATTCCCCAGTTTGGATGATGCCGGAAACGCCCGTTTTCTGATTTACATTCCCCTCAGTTGGGTTAAGGAAAATAACCTTTTGGATTCCCTCGTCAAACTGACCCCGGTTTTTGCAGGTGGCGAGGGAGACGTATTATTTGGATTTTTGGAACCGTCCCTCCCCGTCCCCGAAAAAAGCGATCGCGTCGGCGTGGGGGGCAGTTTCAAATTTGTGGCGGGGGACTTTTTGGGGCACTTCGTTAACAAAGCCGATTTACAACCCGGGGAAGCCGTTTTGGATGCGGGGTGCGGCGTCGGACGCATCGCCTACGGGTTGGCTTACTACCTCGATGATAGCGCCCGCTACGAGGGGTTTGATATCGTCCCCCACTGGATCGATTGGTGTCAGGAAGTCATCCGCGATCGCCGTCCCAATTTTAACTTTTGCTGCGCCGATCTGTACAGCGATCGCTACAATCCCGGCGGCAAAATGAAGGCGGATAATTTCATCTTTCCCTACGATGACGACCCATTCGATTTCGTCCTTTTGACCTCCGTTTTTACCCACTTATACGCCCCCGCAACCCGAAACTACCTGCGGCAGGTGGCGCGAGTTTTGAAACCGGGAGGGCGGTGTTTATGTACATTTTTCCTATTAAATGAAGAGACAAAAAACCTGATCGAAGCCGGTCGCAGTTCCCGCAATTTTGCCCATCAAATTGACGAAAGCTTTGTCGATCATTTGGATAACCCGGAAGATGCGATCGCGCACCCGGAGGCGTCGGTGATGGAGTGGATAGCCGAAGCGGGTTTGGCGGTGAAGCGGAAGGATTACGGGATGTGGTGCCGCCGCAACCGTTCCGCGAGTTATCAGGATATGCTGGTTTTGACTCGTTTGTAGTAAAATCAATCAAACTATGTAGGGTGCGTTCCCACCCCATCCATCATCACTCAAACGCGATCGCCCGGTTGACTTTGTTTTATTGTATAATAAAAATCCCGTCGCAGTGGGCTTGGCAAGATACGATTCTGACCGGGGTGGCGCACAAGAAGACGATCGCACGGGTCAATATCGAGACTGTGCCAATGAAGTGCTCGGATATGCTCGAACGAAGGGATTCAATCTGAAAGTGATTTTTCTGAATGACGGCCCCGGGTTACTTCTGGGTTCAATGTGGCGAGATTATGCCCACCTTGAGGATTCTTGGAGTGGTCAAGTTAAAGTGGTCACTCTCCGAATGTTTCCAGAACGCATAACCATGCAGTGGCTGCTCTCTTAAAATCTGAAATATGGCAACAGGAATTCCCCAAAAAGATCGATCCGCTTCTAATCTTGGCGTCAACCTGGTATATGAAGGCAAAAAAAGCGAAGATGAGATTTTGAATGGCGACTTCGTTCAATATAAAACCGTTTATTCGCCTTCATCCGACAAAAGATTATATTTTGGCGATAGTTTGGACGTTCTGCGTTTGCTGGCTTCGGAACCGGAAATCTGCGGAAACGTTGATTTGATTTACATCGATCCACCATTTGCCACACAAAGTCACTTCCTATCGCGAAAACAGTCGAAAGCCTACGAAGATACTTTGACGGGTGCCGCTTTCGTGGAGTTTTTGCGCGATCGCATTTTACTATTACACAAACTCTTATCCAATACCGGATCGATTTATTTGCATCTCGACGAAAAAATGGTTTTCGAGATGAAATTGATTATGGATGAAATTTTCGGTTCTTCAAATTATCGAAATTTGATCGTCCGAAAAAAATGTAATCCCAAAAATTACACCCGCAAAACTTACGGCAATATTGCGGATTTTATCCTATTTTACACGAAATCAGAACGCTACACTTGGAATAAACAAACCGTCCCCCTGTCGGAAAATGGAAAAAAAGAGTATCAGTACATCGAGAAAGAAACCGGGCGAAAATTTATGAAAGTTCCCATCCACGCACCCGGTGTCCGCAACGGCGAAACGGGGAAACCCTGGAGAGGAAAAATGCCCCCACCCGGCAAGCATTGGCAGTATCCCCCGGCAACCCTCGACGAAATGGATGCGAGGGGCGAAATTTTTTGGTCGAAAAATGGCAACCCGAGACGGAAAGTTTATCTGGATGAACATCCGGGTGTCGCCGTTCAAGATATTTGGTTGGAGTTTCGAGACGCTCACAATCAAAATATTAAAATCACCGGATATCCGACAGAAAAAAATCCAGATTTGCTGAGACGAATTATCGCCGCGTCATCCAATCCGGGGGATCTCGTTCTCGACTGTTTTGCCGGTTCCGGGACGACATTGGCAGTGGCGGACGAAATGGGACGAAATTGGATCGGTGTTGACAACAGCATGGAAGCATTAAAAACGATCCTGAATCGTTTTGAACATGGAGTCAAACCGATGGGTGATTTTGTCGAAAAAACGAGTTTATCTCAAAATGATGGTTATATCCAAAAGACATTATTTGATAGTGTAGATTTGGATGAATCACCGGCAGAAAATTGCCTCGCATCGTGGCATCCTACAATAACTGATTTTTCAATTTTTTTGCCCGATCGCTCTCTCCCAGAAGCCGAGAAAGTGGTCGAAAATTGGAAAGATAGAAAGATCGAAAAAACGGATTGATATAATGTCGATTGATCGGGTGAGGTATAGTGGTGGAGTCAAAGTCCCCCTTGTGAAGGGGGATTTAGGGGGATCGTTCAGATCTCATTAGAGAGAAAACCGCTATAGACAATCCGAATCAGGAGAAACTCGTATGAATGTCTCAATCCGACTCCTCCAAAAACACGAAATATCGATCGCGGACTCTATTTTTAGACTCGCCTTCGGAACCTTTGTCGGTTCCTCCAAGCCGGCGGAATTTTTTGGCGATCGCAATTACATCGAAACCCGGTTCAACATCGATCCGAGGGCGGCATTTGTCGCCGAAGTTGACGGACGAATTGTCGGTTCAAATATCGCGGCGAATTGGGGGAGTGTCGGCACTTTCGGACCCCTCACCGTCCACCCCGACTACTGGGATCGAAAGATTGCCCAAAGTTTGGTTGAAGTGGCGATCGCGAAATTTTCGGAATGGGGAATCCGACAGGCGGGTTTGTTCACCTGTCCCAATAGTCCGAAACATCAATTATTATATCACAAATTCGTATTTTATCCCCGATTTTTAACGTTCGTGATGGGAAAATTTATTGAAACTGATAATCCCCAAGATGTTGAGTTTGTGCGATATTCTGCATTGGATGAAAACGGGCGATCGCGATCCCTCAAAGACTGTTACAACCTCACCGATTCGATTTATCCGGAATTGGATGCATCGCGGGAAATCCGATCCGTTTACAAACAAAACTTGGGGGATACTATTTTATTTTACGATAGCATCGGTTTGGCGGCATTTGCGGCGTGCCATTGCGGGGCGGGTAGCGAAGCGGGGGCGGATAGATGTTATATTAAATTTGCGGCGGTGCGTCCCGGAACACACGCGGCGGACAATTTTGAACGATTACTCACCCGCTGCGAAGCCTACGCAAAAACTCAAAATCTCTCCCGTCTCGTCGCCGGGGTGAATACGAGTCACGCCGAAGCCTACACCCGGATGATTTCCCGGGGTTTCCGCACGGAAACGACGGGTGTCGCCATGCACAAACCCAACGAACCGGCATATCATATATCCGATATTTTTGTATTGGATGATTGGCGATAATTCGGGAGAGTTGGAATCACCCCACCCAACCCTCCCATTCCGAAAAGTAGGGGCCCCTGGCTTGCGCCCAGGGGAATTGATTCCCGGGCGGTTCGGACTGCTATAAAATATTGGAGATGGCGTTATCGACGGTGGGGTTGGCGAATTGAGTGGCGAATTATTGCAGGTGTTGCCCGCTGATGCCCGGATTGTTATCGAAATTGGCGATAATCCTGGCGGGACTCTCAAAACGGATTACGGGCGGATTAATCCCCAATGCCGGTATTTGCAAATTTCACCCGATTCGGACTTGACAACCGGCGCGATCGCTGCTGAAATAGGTAACGTAGATGTTTTGGTGTACAACTGTACCCCATTCGATCGCGTCCGGTTCGCCCAACTGCTACCGCATCTGACTCAGTGGTTGAAACCGGGGGGGCAGGCGATCGCACTTTTGCCCAATTCCCAATACTGGCGTTTACAACCGGGAGAGGCGAAACCCGGTTTGACGCTGCCGGAAATCCGATCGCATTTCAATCAAGCTGGGTTCTACATTTACGAAGTGCGGACGAGGGGCGATCGCGATCCGGAATTTCAGTATTTTCTAGAACGGATTCGACCCCAGCTTTTATCCTCCGGCATCGATATCAAACCATACTCCGCCCAGATTCTATCACCACAATATCTGATCCGGGCGATCAAGTCAACCGAGCCGCCCCGCCGCCTGTTAATTCAAACCGCAATCATGGCACCGACGGGGTGCGATCGCATCCGAGTTTTGAACCCCGATCGCTTCAGCGTCACCATCCCCGGAACCCGGGTTTTTTCCACCGTCAAATCTGCCCGCATCATACCAACATTACCACAGGAAGAAAAAGTTTTCATCTGGCAGCGCACCATCATGTCCTACCGGGAACATCTCCCCATCCTCAGACGCCTGCTGCAAGAAGGTTATTTAATCGTCGCCGAAATTGACGACAACCCCCTCCGCCGCCGCGAATATGCCGACAACCGCTATCTCAGCTACCGGGGATGTCACGCCGTGCAAACCTCCACAAAACCGCTGGGTGTCTTCCTGCGACAATTCAACCCCAACGTCGCCGTCTTCGGCAACCACCTCGCCGAACTTCCGCCGCCCCGGAATGATCCGGAAACCCCGGAAGTGACATTATTTTTCGGGGCGTTAAATCGCGAAAAGGACTGGCAACCGATCATCCAATCCATCAATAAAATATTGCGGAAATATCGAACAAATATCCGCGCCAAAGTCATCCACGATCGCCGCTTCTTTGAAGCCTTAGAAATGACGCAAAAAACCTTCGAGCCCTTCTGTCCCTACGATCGCTATCTGGAAATCCTGCGAACCTGCGATATCGCCCTACTCCCCCTGACTCCCGATCCCGTCAATTTGATGAAATCCGATTTAAAATTTATTGAATGTGCGGGTAACGGCGTGGCAGTCCTGGCAAGCCCCACGGTCTACGAACACTCTATTATACCAGAAAAAAGCGGATTGATCTACCGAACCATCCGACAATTTGAAACCCACCTCGATCGCCTCATTTCCGACCGAGAATTCCGCCAAACTATCGCCGCCAA
Organism: Lyngbya sp. CCY1209; assembly: GCF_055795065.1. NCBI lineage: Bacteria > Bacillati > Cyanobacteriota > Cyanophyceae > Oscillatoriales > Microcoleaceae > Lyngbya > Lyngbya sp. CCY1209. Next base: position 211 of record NZ_JAYFER010000144.1, on the reverse strand, counting down.
CGCCTACAACTGGGTGCGCGATAATCGCCTGTTATGTCAGCATTATAAACGGCGGCGGAACTGGTATTTACAATTGCGCGATCGGCTCCCCGAGTTGAACCGAGAACTGCAACAACGAGTCCCCGAACTATTTTGATCCCCCTAAATCCCCCTTACAAAGGGGGACTTTGAGTCCGGATGTCAAACTCTCAAAAAACCGGAACCGATACAG
>NZ_JAYFER010000143.1:0-1085 GCF_055795065.1 Lyngbya sp. CCY1209 | reverse complement strand
TCGGATCTGAATCCACAGGCAAGATGCCCGATGCTCCGTTTTGAATTTTGCCTCATTTGAGCCGAAACGGTCTACTATAGCAATGTGAAATGATTCGTGAAAAATCGATCCACTCAAAGCCCCCAGTATTGGGGGTTTGGGGGCCAGACAATTTTACAAATGGTTTCCGATTGCTATAGGATTGATCCGGTTCGGCCGATCGCGTCGATTTCTTAACTAAAATTTAATGAAAATCGGGATGCGATCGCCCTCTGAGATCGATTATATTGGTGTTGAGCCGATACCGTTAATCGACATGATAACCATCAATCCCAAACGGGTGAAACGGGCTGTCCATTATTGGATCTGGGGGTTAATTTTATTGGAGGTTGCGATCGCCAGTATTTACCTCGGCGGCGTCTTGTTCGCCAGGACAGTCTATTCCCCCTTCGATATGGATGGACGCATGACGTTGCCAACTTTATTGCAGGCTTCGATTCTGTTCCAGTTGGCTTTCGCTTATTTGCTGATGTTCTTCTTGTCCCGCCGATTGCAACGGCTTCCGTCCCCCTATTTTTGGTTGGTTCAGTCGGTGTTATTATTTTATGTTGCCTTTGATGAACTGTTGAAATTACATCTAGGATTTGGTCAAATTGCACCCATTGCGGGGACTCAATATTGGATCGGAATTTACAGTTTCTTAATTGTGGCGATCGCGGTTTTCTTTTTCCGCGATATCAAAGCACTGTGGAATTTTGACCGCCGCCTGGTCATTTTGGGAGTGTCTGGGCTGTTGCTGGCGGTGATTGGCGGGTTCGGGGCGGAGATGGCAAAGTCGATGATTTTAACACCTGTTCTGTATCATTTTTTCGGCGATCGCGAAGTTTTGATTTGGGTGATTCAACAAGTCAGAGTCGCCGTCGAGGAATTTTTAGAGATGTTGGGTGAGACGTTATTATTGTATGCGGTATTGCTATTTACTGCCCAAACAATTGAGTCGAAATAAGGAAGGATTCAAAGTCCCCCTTTTCAAGGGGGATTTAGGGGGATCGGATATCCCACAAAGATTCAAACTCCCCCTTATCAAGGGGGATTTAGGGGGATCG
>NZ_JAYFER010000142.1:0-19004 GCF_055795065.1 Lyngbya sp. CCY1209 | reverse complement strand
AAACGGCTTTTCTATAAGGGTTTGAAAATTTCTGACCCCATTTCAACTGTAACCACGTGAGCGCTCGTTGCTATATCTCTAGAAACCGGGTTTCTCTTTAGATCTCGGTGGGGAACCCAAAACCCTTCTAGAAACCCGGTTTCTTCTGTCTCTAAAAATTATTCAATTGTAATCGATTGAGGGCCGCCGCCGTTATTATCACGATCGCTCGGATAAGTCGAGGTCGTCCCGGCTTCCTGATCCAGCCAGGTTTTCACCGGATCGTCCGACAAATTGAGCCGCAGCACGCTGGAGACAAACCCCCCCAAAAATGCGATCGGCTCTTTCGTAAATTCATTAAAAATGGGTGTCAGTTCGTCCATAAACTTGAGAATCTCCTCCGGGGGATTGCAACACTTCAAATTTTAGCGCGACTCGGGGAGAGGGTGGGAGTCGGGAGTCGGGAGTCGGGAGTCGGGAAGTCAATTGATAACCCTCAATTGTCAATTATCAATTAATAGTAATCGTCCTGATAGTAGCCGTCGTTGGAGTTGCCGAAATATTTGTAATAGTCATCGTCGTCTTTGCGGACGGCGGCCGAACCCGTCTGCACCCATTTCGGCTGGTGGGGTTTGGCTTCGATCGTACCCTCGTGGCTGTCGAGGTCGGGGAGTTCCGGGAACTCTTCCACGGGCAGATCTTCAGTGACTCGTCTCATGAACTGACGCCAGTTGAAGGCGGCGGTGCTGCTGGCGCCCCAGGTGGGATCGTTGTTGTCGTTGCCCAGCCACACCCCCGTCACCAGTTGAGGGATGTAGCCGACGAACCAGAGATCCCGGGCTTCTTCCGAAGTTCCCGTTTTACCCGCGACGGTGCGATCGCTCAAATAAGCCGCCGTCCCGGTCCCCCCTTCCACCACGCCTTCGAGCATCCAGGTGGTGATGGCCGCACTATCGCGATCGAGGGCTTGCTTGCCGGGAAACTTGGCGTCGTAGATCACCTCTCCCTGGGGGTTCAGAACCCGGCGGATGCCGTGGGCCGGGATATATTTCCCTTCCGCGGCCAGGGTCCCGTAGGCGTTGGTCAGTTCCAATAACGTGACTTCGTAGGCGCCCAACGCCAGGGAGTAGGTGGGTTTGAGTTCCGACTGGATGCCCATGTCCTGGGCGAGTTTGATGGTGGGGTCGAAGCCGACATCGATCAACACCTTGACCGCCACCACATTGACGGAACTGCTGAGGGCGGTGATCATCGATCGCCAACCCCGATAACTGTTGCCGTAGTTTTGGGGGCGATACCCATCCACCCGGTAGGGTTCGTCCTTGTAGCTGTCGTAGGGGGAAAATCCGGCCCCGATCGCCGCGGCGTAAACCAACCCCTTGAACGTCGATCCGGGCTGGCGGTGGGCTTGGGTGACGCGGTTGAACTCGCTCTCGCCGTAGTCGGCGCCCCCCACCATCGCCTTCACCTCCCCGGTTTTCGGCTCCATCGCCACCAAAGCCGCCTGGTCAAATCCGGCCGATCGCCCGTCGATTTCCACCGCTTCTTGCACCACCTCTTCGGCGATTTCCTGCCACTCCAAATTCAAACTCGTCTCGACGATCAGCCCCCCCAACTCCAACGCATCCGACGAGACATATTTGGGCAATTCCTTCTGGACAAAGCTAGTGAAATAGGGCGCCTGCACCTGCAAGCGTTTGGGGGAACTGGGGTTAATTTCCAAGGGCTGTTCGACGAGGAGATCGGCGCGATCGGCCGAAATGATGCCCGTTTCCTGCATCCGGCGCAACACCACATTACGGCGATCGCGGGCCGCCTCCGAATCCACCAGGGGGGAATACTGGCTCGGCGCCGGGGGCAACCCGGCCAACATCGCCATCTCCGAGAGGGTCAGTTGTCCGACGGGTTTGCTGAAGTACACCCAGGCCGCATCCGCCACCCCGTAGGCGCCAGACCCCAGATACACCAAATTCAAATAGCGCTCCAGGATCTCTTCCTTGCTCAGGGTTTTCTCAATTTTTCGAGCCAGCAGCGCCTCCCTGAGTTTGCGGGTGAGGGTGCGCTCCTGATCCAAAAACACGATCCGGGCCAACTGTTGGGTGATGGTGCTGCCCCCCTCGACCACGCCTCCGGCCATCAGATTAGCCGCGATCGCCCGCCCGATGCCCTGGTAGTCGATGCCCTTGTGGTCGTAAAACCGCCGGTCTTCCACGGCGATGAAAGCTTCGGCCAGGCGATCGGGAATTTCCTCCAGCGTCACCTTATCCCGCGTCGCCGGCCCCGTCTGCATCAAGATCGTGCCGTCGGCGGCTTTAATCGTAACGGTTCCCTCCCGGTTGTAGGCCGCCAGGTCAGAAATTTCCGGCAGACTCTGTTCGAGGCGGTAAAACTGCCACCCCCCCCAGGCGATCGCACCCCCCCCGAGGGCCGCGACTCCCACGGCCACCCAAAACCGGGGGCGGCGCTTCCCCAGCCACCGGCCCAATTGCCTGTACCGGTGGGCGGTGCCCGATGGCGGTGCAGGTGAGGCCTCGACGGCGGGCGATTCTTCCGAGTCGAGGGGTGGGGGAGATTCGGGACTCTCATCCACGGGGACGGGAGTGAGGGATTCGGGACTCTCTATGGAGTCGTCGGTGGTTTTCTGGGGAAATTCGGTCACGGTTGGCTCCCGACGTGAATTTGGAACGCATCCCGACAATCGGGGCGTTTGGCGCATCTAGGCGGCATGACCCAAAGCCAACCCGACAACCAACATACCGAGTACGAGGAAGGGTTGGGCGCTTGCCTGATATTTAACATCATTTTCCAAAGGATTGCGGAGGAAGTACATATCCTGGAAAGTAATTTGGGGGATGACCAGCAGCAGTAGGATGGTCGCATACAGGTTTTGTTGGATGGTCAGCAGGTAGACGGCGACCCCGGCTTGGAAAATGTCGATCATCAGCACGCAAATCCAGGCGGCGGTTCCGACCCCGAACATGACCGGTAGGGAGTTTAACCCCAATTTCCGATCGCCCTCCACGCTCTTGAAGTCGTTGACCACAGCGATGCCCAACCCGGCCAAACTGTAAAACAGGGTCAAAATGACAATGGTGGGCGTCAGTTCGCCGAATAAAGCGTGTCCGGCCCACCAGGGCAGGGCGATGTAGCTGGCGCCGAGGGCGTAGTTCCCCAGCCAGCCATTTTTCTTGAGTTTGAGGGGCGGGGCCGAATAGATGTAGGAGACGAAGGCGCCGCCGACGCACAAAACCGTCACCACCGGAAACTCGTGTCCGGCCCACAGGTCGAGGAGGTAGGACAGGCCGATGCCAGCCCCCAACAGGACGAGGATCTGCGTCACCACCTGGGGGACGGAGATGGCGCCGGAGGGGATGGGGCGGTAGGGTTCGTTGATGGCGTCGAGATCGCGATCGTAAAAGTCGTTGAGGGTTTGGGTGTAACCCGCCATCAGGGGTCCGGACATGAGCATACAGGCGGCGGCCTTGAGGATGTCTTCGGGGGTCCAGGTGTAGCCCCCCGAGGAAGCCGCGCCGCACACCACGCCCCAAATTAGGGGAATCCAGGTGATGGGCTTCATCAGTTGGAGGCGAATTTTCCAGATGGATGTTTCGCCCGTCGCCGCGCCTTTCATGCCCAGGAGTTGGCGGGTTTTCGACCCCTGCGGTTCGGGTTTCGGCTCGGCGGTATCCGCCGGGGGAGTTTGGGGGGATGGAGAATCAGTCATGGTATTTTATCGATGATTGGGATTATAAAGAAACGATCAGATAGTTGTTTTGGAATTTGGCGCCGGTGACGGGTTTGCCGCTCAGGGAAGGGGGCAACAGGATGTTGCGTCGCTGATCTCCCGCTTCGATGGTGAGTTCGGGGCCGTATTGGGTGAGTTTGATCTGTTTTTTGTCGAATCCCGGCAAAAAGAGGCTGACCTGGCGGCGATCGACATCCACGGTGATGGAGCGGGGGGCCGCCGTGGCTTGGCGGAAATCGGGGAGGGCCTCCATCAGGGGCATCCAATCCCCCGATCGCTCCGGTATCGTGGAAATGGATAGGGGAGAAAAGCCGTCCGCGATCGCATCCCCGGCACTTCCCCGGTTGAGGAGCGCCCCCCCGACGGTCAGCCCCACCTGTTGGGCACTGCCCCAGAAATATTTTGCCGTGGCGATCGCAGCTTCGTCTGCGGTAGTGACGAGGTAAGCCGCGACCCGGGTGGGGTCGGAAACGGCCGCTTTCCCCTCATCCAACATATTGTTCACCTTTTCGGTGGGTTGGGCGAAGTTGTCCCCAGAAATGTCCACGCTCAACACCGCGCTGGCGATGGGTTGAACGAAGGGGGACAGGGTTTTGCCCAAATCCGAATCCAGAAAAACTTGGCGAAACCGCCGGATGTACCAACTGAGGATTTCCGGCATCCCCAACATCCGCAGGGTTTCGAGTCCGGCGTTGCCGTCGTAAACGATCGCATCGTATTCCCCGCCGCCGTCGTATTCCCGCAGGGCATTCAGGGCCAGGGCACCGTCCATTCCCGGCAAAATGCCGAGTTCCTGGCCGTAGACGTTTTTAAAAAAGGGCGTCCGCAAATATTCGGCCTCCAACCTCTTGAGTTCCTCCCAACTGCTTTCAAGTTGGGGCGCCGCTTTGAGTTGGACAGCTTTCAGGTTGGGTTCGATCTCCGTGGGAGTCGTACTCCAGGGGGTTCCCAACAACAGAGCAGGAGCCGGCCCCGAATCCAGGGTGGCGAGCAACACCCGCTTGCCTTCGGCCGCGAGTCGTTTCGCCGCGGCGATCGCGATCGTCGTCCGACCTGTACCGCCCTTACCTAAAAATGTCAGAATCAGAGCCATCAATATCTTTCCTATCTCGATCGCTTACAAATATCGGGTTGACTTGCGGAGTATTTGAGTTTTGACTGATCGTAGCGGCCTTTTCCGGTTCTGGCAGACTCGGGCGGGGAAACGCCAGTCGCAGATACCCGCACCGAGTTCACATCCCGCCGAGCTCGGGGACTAGGCGGATTCTAGTTCATCTTCAAAGAACCAGGTTGACAAGCTATTTTCGAGTTGGACGACGAAGCCGATGCCGCTGCCATCCACCATTTTGAAGCCCTTCACCGTTCCGAAGGGATTTTGTTTGAGCTCATTGACGATGTTGCCCGGTATCCGATCTCTGATCCGGCAGACCTTGACTCGTTGACCGATTTCGATTGCCACTTCCAGTGTTCTCCTTGGGTATTAACCAATCCACAGTTTATCAGCCCGGGGCATCCGTCACCAGAATTAGGGAGTCGGGAGTCGGGAGTCGGTATTAGGGAATCGGGAATTTTAGATTTTAGATTTTAGATTTTAGATTCTTCCCATCTTTGCGCCGCCTCCTCCGCCTCCCGCCCCAGTTGTCTTAACGTCCCGAGAGTGTCTAAGCTAGACATCGGACGCCGTGTCGGTTTTTAGTGCAAGAGACGCTCATGGACATTTTGGAATTTTTCGAGTTGAGTGCGGGGAAGTGGTTTTCCCAGCGCACGGTTCACAATCTCACTTCGGGGGCACTCGAAGCGGGTAAATCAAATTTGACGATCGCCTTACTCGGGCCCGAAGATGGAACCCTGGCCCAACTGTGCGATCGCCACGGGGTCGCCCCGGCGACGGCCGGGACAGGGTGGCACCTGACCTGGGACGGGACGGTGGACTCGAATACGGACAAGCAGGTGGGTGAGGCGGTGTTGGTGCCGGTGGCCGATCGCGATCGGCCCCGAGAAGGTCGGATGTTGCAGCAGGGGGGCAAAAATCCCCAATCTCTGGCCGGACGCTATTCGATGGGAGACGACGACGTTTTGACGGTGTGGATGGAGTCGGAGACATTTACCGCCGAGGAACGACTCTGGTATCTGATGCCCAATTTGCGCCTGCGGACCAGCGTGGTGAAGTATTCCGACGGGATGACGGTGGCTTCTTTTTGTTCGGAAATCCGCATGATATCGAAGTGAGGGGGGATGGGGCGGAGGGGCGGAGGGGAATTTTAGATTTTAGATTTTAGATTTTAGATTCTTGCCATCTCTACTCCTCCGCTTCCCGACTCCCGACTCCCGACTCCCGACTCCCTTTCTACAAATGGTGGCGTGGGGCGACGATCGCGATCGTCGCCGCCCGTTCAATTTTCGGTCTTCGCTCCTCGGGAAAATTGACCTTTACACCCTACACCCTACACCCTACACCCTACACCCGATCGAGAGAGTCTGTCGGGTCAATAACAGGATCGGATATTATTCCACCCGGCCGAAATCTTGGATCTGAAAAATATGGGTTTTTCCCTCCCGCAATTTGTGAGTGATCACCCGGCGCTGTTGGGAATTCAGGAAATAATGATTGTTGTAAACGATCGCTTGAGAGATCTTGCTCTCGATCGTAAACACATAGTTTTCCGGCGTGATTCCAATTCCCGTAATTGACACCTTTTCATCGGCTCCAAAACAGGTTTTTCCTTCCACCGTCAAATTGATGTCGAACTCGGCCTTTCCAAATCCGTAAAGATTATCCCAAGTTTCTTGAAAGCGCCAAACCGTATCAGAAAGCCAATCAGCCCGGAGGTGGACGGCGGCGGATTCCAGAAAATTCCCCCCGGCATCGAAGGTCATGCACAGCCCTTCCCAGTGGCCCATGAAACATTGGAACGGCTTTAACTGAGCGGAGTCACTAATATTATTCATCCGGATACTTGCGGAGTGTCAACAGATTTGTTATCCCAGAAGGGCAACACCTGAGTCCAACCCATTGTATAGCAGTAAGTTATCAGCTTTCAGCAATCAGCGGATGTCAAATTCCCGCCGAGAGGTGCGCTTCGCGGATAGGTGCGCTTCGCGGAGCAGGGTTTGAGGAGTTCGGTTCGGTCTGAACCGACTCTCGTAATGCTATATAGTAACAGCCAAGATGGTTCGGACATCACTCAATGCCAAGATCTCCCAATCATGGGCGATCGACCCGTGCTGATGGCTGAAAACTGAGAGCTAATAGCTCTATCAGTTGCGATCGCCGCGATCGCCCGATATCGCGACCCCGGAACCCGTGCCGAAGGGCCGCTCCCATGGGTATCGACGGTTCTCAGAACCCGATGATTGCGGTTTCAAATCTATGGAAAAAACCAGATGAAAGCCCGTCAGGTATTGAAGCTCTATGCCAAAGGTCGGAGGGATTTCCAGGGGCAGAATCTCCGGGGTCAATCCTTCAAAAATCAAAACCTGTCGGGCGCCGATTTTAGCTACGCCGACATCCGGGGGGCGAACTTCCGGGGCGCCGTCCTCAAAAATACCAAATTTCGCGGGGCCAAGGCGGGGCTGCACCGGGTCGGGGCGACGGTGTGGGTGACGCTGCTGTGGCTGCTGTCGGTGGTCGCGGGACTGGGGTGGGTACTGGCCGGTTACGGCCTGCTGCTGGTATTCAACCTGTCGAGTGCGGAAGATACCCTCGTCCTCTGGATCGCCCTGATTTCGGGGGCTGCGTTTCTAGCCCTAGCTTTACGGCGGGGGATCGGCGCGAGTCTGAAGGCCGTGGGGACGGCTCTGGCGGTGGCGGGCCTGGGGGTGACGGTGGGGGCGATCGCGGGACTGGCCGGGGTGGCGACGGTGGCCGGGGCCTTCGCCGTGGCCGGGGCCTTCGTGGGATTTACGGGGGCGCTGGCTTTCGTCCTGGCGGTGGCCTTCGCCGTGGCGACGACGGTGGCGCGATCGGTGGCGGTGACGTTTTCCCTGGCCCGGGTGGCCGCCGTGGCGATGATTTCCGGCGCCATCGCCCTCTACATTTCCGGACCCTTGGCATTGGTGGCGATCGCGATCGCCTCGGGCCTGACCCTGTTATTCGATGCGATCGGCCGTCGCGCCGTCCGGGGCGACCCCCAACATATCCGAATTCGCAATACCGCCACCCTCCTGGCCGCGACGGGGGGGACCTGTTTCCGAGGCGCCAATTTGACCGATGCCGATTTTACGAACGCCGTGCTTCAGGACGTGGACCTGCAGTGGGCGATTTTGACCCGCACCTGCTGGCTGAAAACCAAAGGCCTGGACTCCGTGCGCCCGGGGACTTCCTATTTGGCCGATCCCCGCATCCGATCGCTCGTCAGGACGGGTCGGGGGGCGGGGGAAAGCTTCGACGGGGCCGACCTGCGGGGGGTGAACCTACAGGGGGCAAACCTTCTCGGCGCCAGTTTCATCGGGACGGACTTGAATTTGGCCGACCTGCGGGGGGCGAATCTCCTCGGCGCCAAGTTGGTGAGAACCCGGTTGGACCGGGCCGACCTGGGCGGGGCGATTTTGACCGGGGCCTACGTCGAGGACTGGGGCATCACCCTGAAAACCCAACTGCGGGAGGTGCGCTGCGACTATATTTTCATGCGGTTTCCCGGCGAGGACAGTCCCGATCGCAACCCCCGACGTCAGCCCCCTGACTGGAACCAAAATTTTGAAGCGGGGGAATTTGTTGGGTTCATCTTCGCCCAATTGCGCGATCGCTGGTATCAAAACCTCTATCACTCCCTGCTGCAAAAAGCTAACCTTCGAGGCGAAGTCCCGGCCCCCCCGCCCGCCGACACCATCGACCTCGACCACCAAGCCGAAGCGATCGCCGCCCTCGAACGCATCATCGAGGCGGTGGAACCGTCCCACCCCATGACCTGCACTTCGGAACAGATGCAATTGGCCGCGGCGGTGATCCGAGAGTTGGAAACCGATCCCCAAAACCCGGATCGGATCGAATCCCTGCGGGCGATCGACCCCGACCGCCTCCTGGACGTCCTTGATCGCCCCGTCGCCATTTTTATCGTGACGGCGATCCGCCACTGGCAGTCCCCCCCGGTCAGTTCGCAGGGGGGCGGGAGTCGCGAGTCGGGCGTCGGGCATCGAGATGCATTAGAATAATCTACAAAAATAACGTCAATTTTGGGACAAGCTGCCGTGACACAAGAGAGAGCAGCATCACGAAAACAGTATCGCAGTCGGGCTGCCCGTGAGCACCCGGCCCTCACCGACCGTTACTATGGGGTGTTGGGCTTGCACCCCTCCGCGTCGCCCATCGAAATTCGGCGGGCTTACCGGACTCTGAGCAAGCGCTACCACCCCGATACGACGGAGCTATCGGAAGCGATCGCCAAGGCTAAATTTCAACTGTTGAACGAAGCCTACGGAACCCTGAGCAATCCGGAACGCCGTCAGGCCTACGATCGCACCATCGGTTACTCCCGTCACAATGTTATTCAAGTCCCCGCTGACTTGAACCGTCCCCGCCACCCGCACCGGGATCGGCACAGCCGCGCCGCCTACCTCGACCCCACCGACCGCCCCCTCTCGGCGGGCGAATTGTTCGCCGTGTTGATGATGGCGGGGAGTTTGCTGCTGTGCTTGGCTTTGGCCGTCGCCGTCGCCGGGATGCGGTCGGACGTGGCGATCGCACCCATTCAACCCCCGCAGGTGCACCTGATCTCGAGTTCGGATCATTAGCGATCGGCCAGATTTCTGGTTAGTGAATGATAGAAATCGTTTTGATCAAAACGATTTTTCCGGACTTGATGGGACGCGATCGCTTCCCCGTCGGGATAATTTCCCCCAATTTTGAAACGCCGTTCAATTTTGAAATACCATTCATTCTCGATTAATAATGATGACCCGAACTGACCCCAGCACCCCCCTCTACAACCACCCGCTCCCGGAAATCGAAGACTGGCTCCGCGACCTCGGCGGACACCAGGACAGCAAAGAGCGCCACTACTGGCAGGTGGAGCGGCCGACCTGGAAAGCCGACCTGTGGCTGGATATCGACCAAATCACGGTCTGCTACATCGGCGCCGGTGCCGACGGCCAGGACATCCAGCGGGCGTTCAAATATTCCCTCAGCCGCCGAGACATCGAAGAAGCCGTTTTCTCCGGACCCTAGATCAAGTCAAAAGTCAAAAGTCAAAAGTCAAAAATGCCCGATTCCCGGCTCCCGACTGGGCCGAAGTGGCGATCGCGCTTCGGGTCGGAGCAGAGGGCGCGATCAAATAGGGGAGATCATTAACAACCAACAATTATTAATTGTTAATTATTAATTATTAATTGTTAATTATTCCCGGCTTCCGACTTTGCCGAAGCGGCGTTCGCGCTTTTGGTAGGAGGACAGGGCGCGGTAGAATTCGGTGCGATCGAAGTCCGGCCACAGGGTATCGGTGACGTAGATTTCGGCGTAGGCCATCTGCCACAATAAGAAGTTGCTGATCCGGAGTTCCCCGCTGGTGCGGATCAGCAAATCGGGATGGCAGATCCCCGCCGTGTAGAGGTGTTTTTCAAACAGCGATTCGTCGATCGCCTCCGGTTCGATTTCCCCCCGCAGGACTTGGGCGGCGATCGTCCGGCAGGCCCGAATAATTTCTTCCCGCCCCCCGTAATTGGTCGCCACGGTGAACCAGATCCCCCGGTTGTCGCGGGTTTCCTCCATCGACAGGGCGATCTTTTCCTGCAAAGAAGCCGGGAGCGCCTGCAAATTGCCCACGAAGCGAATTCTGACCTCCTCCTCCATCATTTCCCGGAGTTCCCGCATCAGCACCCGCTCGAACAGCGCCATCAAAAACTCCACCTCCTCTAGGGGCCGGCCCCAGTTTTCCGTCGAAAAGGCGTAGGCCGTGAGCGCTTCCACGCCCCAGTCCCGGCAGTAGCGGAGTAAGGCTTTGAGCGCATCGACGCCCCGGCGATGGCCCATCGTCCGCGGCAGTCCCCGCCGTTTAGCCCATCGGCCGTTGCCGTCCATGATGACGGCGACGTGGCGGGGGAGTCGGTTTCGGTCCAGGTCGGTTGGCAACTCATGTACAACCCTTGGCTTTGCACTCATTTTTTTTCTCGCGAAGCTGATGAACGAAGACGGAACACCTGGGATATAAATGCCCATCCCTTCAATCCTATCTGGCGTTTGAGAGAGCCGATCGAAATTGGGGTGGCGGTTCTTTCTTCTGCCGAGGGAAACGAACGGGCTTCCAATAATTCCTTCAGTTTACTGCTCGTCAGGGGTCGGTTCAGGGTTCCTTTCTCGGCCAGGGAAATCGAACCCGTCTCTTCCGAAACCACGATGCACAGGCATTTGGCGACCCGTTCTGTTATTCCCATTGCGGCCCGGTGTCGGGTGCCCAACTGCCGCGACGCCATGCGTTCGGACAGGGGAAGAATCACCCCGGCGGCCGCCACCCGGGAGGCCCGAATTAAAACAGCCCCGTCGTGGAGGAGGGTTTTGGGTTGAAAGATCGTCTGCAGGAGTTCCCGCGTCACTTCCGCATTCAACCGGACGCCGGGGACGGAAAAATCCCGCTCGTCGATGGGACTGCCGGTTTCGATCACGATCAGGGCACCGATGCGGTTTTGGGAGAGTTCTTTGACGGCCTCCACGATCTGATCGATCACGCCGTCGGGTTCGGGGATCACTTTGCGGCCGCGGCCGAACAGTTGCAGCACCTCCCCCCGCCCCAACTGTTCGAGAAATTGCCGGAATTCCGACTGGAGCATCACGGCCATCGCCACGGCGGACCCCGTTACCAGACTGTTCAGGGCGATATAAAGCAGCCTCAGATTCGCCCAATTGCTGATCGCCGTTGCGAGCATGAGGATGATGAAACCCCGAACCATCCAGAGGGTGCGGCGTTCTCCTATGATCACGAGGACGATATAGGCGACGGCAAAGACCAGTCCGATATCGATGCTGTTAACCAACCAGGACTGAATCCAGGCGGGGTCTTGACTTTGACCCGAACTCATTGAATCGTGATGAGGTTGAGAGTGCTAGGGGGGGACGATCGCATCCTGGGGGACGGGCGATCGCCATCGGCCGCAAGGGGAACGGAACTCGATGTCCGGCCCGCGATCGACATTACGGGGAATCCGGGCGCAATTGGTTCGGCAGCCGATCCTGCCGGATCAAGTCTGAATAGGTCTCCCGCTCCAGAATGATATGGCTCTCGCCATCCCCGACGAGGACGGCGGAGGGGCGGGGGAGTCGGTTGTAGTTGGAGGCCATGCTGTAATTGTAGGCGCCCGTGCCCATCACCACCAAGATATCACCCACCCGACAATTCGCGGGGAGGCGGGCATCTTTGACCACGATATCCCCGGATTCGCAGTGTTTCCCCGCCACGGTGACGGTTTCGGCCAGGGGGTCGGCCATCCGGTTGGCCACCACCACCCGGTAGACGGATTGATAGGTGATGGGGCGGGGGTTGTCGGACATCCCCCCATCCACGGAAATGTAGGTTCGCAAGTCGGGGATCTCCTTGCGGGGGCCGACAGTGTAGGCCGTGACGCAGGCCGGGCCGACGATGGAGCGCCCGGGTTCGCACAGGAGTTTGGGCAGGGGGAGATTTTTGCCCCGGCAGGCGTCGGCGAGGGATTTGGCGATCGCACTCACCCAGGCTTCGATGCTGGGGGGATCGTCGGCTTCGGTGTACCGGATGCCCAAACCGCCCCCGACGTTGACTTCGGTGATGTTCAGGCCGTACTGGCTGGCTTTCCCGACGGTTTCCGCCAGCACCGCGGCGAGATCTTGGTGGGGTTGGAGTTCAAAAATTTGGGAGCCGATATGGGCGTGGATGCCGTTGCCCGACAGGGAGGGTTGGCCGGCCAGGAAGGAAAACACCTCGTCGAGTTGGTTGGGGTCGAACCCGAATTTGCTGTCCAGGTGGCCGGTGCGGATGTATTCGTGGGTGTGGCATTCGATGCCGGGGGTGAACCGCACCATCACCGGGATCGGGGCTTTCGGCGAGCGTTCGGAACTGAGTTCAACCAGGTTGTTGAGGTCGAGCCAGTTGTCGGCGACGACGGTGCAGCCGTTTTCGATCGCCAATTGCAGCTCGGAACGGGATTTGTAGTTGCCGTGCAAATAGAGGCGATCGGGACTCACCCCGGCTTCTAGGGCGGTGTAGAGTTCGCCCCCGGAGACCACATCAATCCCCAGCCCCTCGGACGCGACCAGGGCGCACAGGGCGAGACAGTTCCAGGCTTTGGAGGCGTAGAGGACGAGGGATTCGCCGGGGTAGTATTTTTTCAAGGCGTCCCGGTACTGACGGCAGGCGGTGCGGACCGTGGTTTCGTCCAAAATGTAGAGGGGCGAGCCGAATTGGTCTACCAGTTGGGCGACGTCACACCCCCCGATTTCCAGGCGATTTTGGGAGTTGACCCGCGCCGTCAGGGGGAGGAGTTCTTGATTGGGCGATCGCTCCAGTTGGGGATCGGTCGGGTTGGGCAGGTACTGAAGTCCAGAATTTTCCACTTGTCGTCTCTATTGGGTTGCAACCACTGTACAATTCGAGGCAGTTCGCGCTGGGGGCGGGAGTTGGGAGTCGGGAGTCGGTATTAGGGAGTCGGTATTAGGGGAAGAAACGGGAGAGCAGGGCAGTCGCCGAACGGGGAAGAATCTAAAATCTAAAATCTAAAATCCCCGGACCCCTTCGATTCGCCCTTGCCGACCTCGAACCCGATCTGGGGCCGGGCGCGGCGGAGATTCCCGCTGCGGACAGCCGGATTCCGAAAGGTGTCGGGACTGCATCTGCGATCGTACCAAATTTCTGACCAGATGTTGATGCCGAATGGGGGGATCGTGACGGGTTTGGAACTGAAATTTTTGACCCCGGAATTGTTGGGGGAAGTGGCGGAACTCGATCACCTCTGTCTGGGGGGATTATGGACCCTGGAAGGCTATCGGCGAGAACTCGAGAGTCCCAACAGCGACATTTTAGTTTGGACCTCCCAACCGGGGGGAGAGACATTTGAGGGAATACCGTCCCCGCGAGTCGCGATTTCCGATCCGCCCCCCGTCGTGGGGATGGGTTGCCTGTGGGCGATTTTGGACGAAGCCCACATCACCCTGCTGGCAGTCCACCCCGATTATCGAAAATTGGGGCTGGGGAAAACCCTGCTGCGGGCGCTGTTGGAGTCGGCCCGACGGCGGGGGCTGGCCCGGGCGACCCTGGAAGTCCGCGCCTCCAACGCGATCGCGATCGCCCTCTACGAACGGTTCGGCTTCCAAGTCGCCGGCACCCGCCGGGGCTACTACGCCGACACCGGGGAAGATGCCCTGATTTTGTGGCTCGGGGGATTGCAATCGGCCGAATTTCGGGAATTTCTCCGCGATCGCTCCCGGGAGTCCGGCTCTCTCCCCTGAACCGGGCGGGCGATCGCCGATCCCGCAGTTCTCCAAAACGGTATGCTAGAATCCATCAGTAAATCAGACGCGATACCGTCGGGTATAGCGAATGTTCGGGTGGAAAGAGAGACAACCACGATACAGAATGAAAATTCGATTTCGAGTAGGTTATCTCTAATCAACCGAACGCCCCGGCAATTTCCGGCCCGAAATCGGGTGGCGGCGGGACACTCGCTCGAACCTTTCATTGGCGATTCCGGCGGAGAAGCCGGTGGGGATTGCCTCCATCCTATCTCCGACACCAATCCGGAAACCGCGAATGAACTGGGTAAAAGTGCCGATTTGAATGGGTTCATCGACCGCCGGGAAAGGGGTTTAAATGGAGATTGCCATCCTCGCAATCTTCGGGAGTCCGTTCAGTCACTCCCCCCCCAATTGGGATCTCTCAATTGCCGGGAATCAGACCGTCTGAACCGATCCACCGACCCCAGGAAAATTAAACATGAATCCAGCCAATTTTGAAAACTTTATCAACATTTAATTTTTCGGGAGTCCAAAGTATCACGCTAGAATTAGCATACGGGCATGATGCAGCAGGTGATGGGAATTAGCCATGTTTGAACGCTTCACAGAAAAAGCCATTAAGGTGATCATGTTGGCCCAGGAGGAAGCACGCCGCCTGGGACACAACTTCGTGGGTACCGAGCAGATCCTCCTGGGTCTGATCGGCGAGGGGACCGGCGTCGCCGCCAAAGTCCTCAAATCGATGGGGGTCAACCTCAAAGATGCCCGGATCGAGGTCGAAAAAATCATCGGCCGCGGCTCCGGGTTCGTTGCTGTCGAAATTCCGTTCACCCCTCGCGCCAAGCGGGTTCTGGAACTCTCGTTGGAAGAAGCCCGCCAACTCGGACACAATTATATCGGCACGGAGCACTTGCTCCTGGGCCTGATCCGGGAAGGGGAGGGCGTCGCCGCCCGGGTTCTGGAAAACCTGGGGGTTGACCTGACGAAGGTCCGCACCCAAGTGATCCGGATGCTGGGAGAAACGGCGGAAGTGACGGCCGGGGGCGGCGGCAGCCGCACCAAGACCCCGACCCTGGACGAGTTCGGTTCCAACCTGACCCAGATGGCCGCCGAAGGCAAGCTCGACCCCGTGGTTGGCAGGCAGAAGGAAATCGAGCGGGTGATCCAGATTCTCGGCCGGCGGACGAAAAACAACCCGGTGCTGATCGGGGAGCCAGGTGTGGGCAAGACGGCGATCGCGGAGGGATTGGCCCAGCGCATCGCCCAGAACGACGTGCCCGACATCCTGGAAGAAAAGCGGGTCGTCACCCTCGACATCGGCCTGTTGGTCGCCGGCACCAAGTACCGGGGCGAATTTGAGGAACGGCTCAAGAAGATCATGGACGAGATCCGCTCGGCGGGGAACGTCATCCTGGTCATCGACGAGGTGCACACCCTGATCGGGGCCGGAGCCGCCGAAGGGGCGATCGACGCGGCCAACATCCTGAAGCCGGCCTTGGCCCGGGGCGAACTCCAGTGCATCGGCGCCACCACCCTGGACGAATACCGCAAGCACATCGAGCGGGACGCGGCCCTGGAGCGCCGGTTCCAGCCCGTGATGGTGGGCGAACCCTCGGTGTCGGAAACCGTCGAGATCCTCTACGGGTTGCGGGAACGCTACGAGCAGCACCACAAGCTCAAAATTGTGGACGAGGCGTTGGAGGCCGCGGCGAAACTGTCCGATCGCTACATCAGCGATCGCTACCTCCCCGACAAGGCGATCGACCTGATCGACGAAGCTGGGTCCCGGGTGCGGCTGATCAACTCCCAACTGCCCCCCGCCGCCAAGGAACTGGATAAGGAACTGCGGCAGGTGCTCAAGGAGAAGGACGATGCCGTGCGCTCCCAGGACTTCGACCGGGCCGGGGAACTGCGCGATCGCGAAATGGAGATCAAATCCCAAATTCGCGCGATCGCCCAGAGCAAAAAATCCGAAACCCGCACCGACGAGGACGACTCCCCGATGGTGACGGAAGAGGACATCGCCCAAATCGTCGCCAGTTGGACCGGCATCCCGGTGAACAAGCTCACCGAGTCCGAGTCCGAAAAACTGCTGCACATGGAGGGCACCCTCCACCAGCGTCTGATCGGCCAGGAAGAGGCGGTGAAGGCCGTCTCCCGCGCCATCCGCCGCGCCCGGGTGGGACTCAAGAACCCCAACCGGCCGATCGCCAGCTTCATCTTCTCCGGCCCCACGGGCGTCGGTAAGACCGAGCTGACCAAATCCCTGGCGACCTACTTCTTTGGTTCGGAAGAGGCGATGATCCGCTTGGATATGTCCGAATTCATGGAGCGACACACCGTTTCCAAGCTGATCGGTTCCCCCCCCGGATACGTCGGCTACAACGAGGGCGGACAGCTCACCGAAGCGGTGCGGCGCCGGCCCTACACTGTGGTGCTGTTCGACGAAATCGAAAAGGCCCACCCCGATGTCTTCAATATGCTGTTGCAGATTTTGGAAGACGGGCGCCTGACGGATGCCAAGGGCCGCACGGTGGACTTCAAGAACACCCTGATCATCATGACCTCCAACATCGGGTCGAAGGTGATTGAAAAGGGCGGCGGCGGACTCGGGTTCGAGTTCGAGGAAAACCAAGCCGATGCCCAGTACAACCGCATCCGCAGCTTGGTGAACGAGGAACTGAAGCAATACTTCCGCCCGGAATTCCTCAACCGTCTCGACGAGATCATCGTCTTCCGCCAGCTCACCAAGGACGAGGTGAAGGAAATCGCGGTGATCATGCTCAACGAGGTGTTCGGCCGTCTCACCGAAAAGGGTATCACCCTGGAAGTGACCGATCGCTTCAAGGAGCGCCTGGTGGAAGAGGGCTACAACCCCAGCTACGGCGCCCGTCCCCTGCGTCGCGCGATCATGCGCCTGCTCGAAGATAGTCTGGCCGAGGAGATCCTCTCCGGACGCATCAAAGAGGGCGATACCGCGATCGTCGATGTGGACGAAGGCGGACAGGTGACGGTTTCTTCCGGCGAGAAGCGGGAACTGCTTCCCCAAGTCGCCGACTAATTGAAATTGGGAAGGGGCGGGAGGATTTCCTCCCCTTTCCGGGAGCAGAGATTTTTGAAGGATTCAGCGTTCGCTGGGTCCTTTACTTTTTGTGATTGGAAAAATTAACCACAGGGGCACCTCTCCCAATTCGGGGCGAGGGGAGCCAATCCGAAATGCTGAAGTGTGAATTAGCCATAATTTGGGACGGTCAATGATTCCGACTGCCGATCTTCGCCAAAAAGCGATCGCCCTGATCGGGCAACTCTCTCCCGAAAAATTAAGTGCCGTCGTCCAACTGTTGGAATGTTTGACGGAACCGCCGCAGCAAAATCCGACGAGTGCGGAAGAAATACAGTTGCTTGAGGTGATTCGCGATCGCCTGCCGGAAGATGAGTCGGTTCGTTTAAATACGTTGCGCGATCGGTGTGAATGCGGCAAACTCAGCGAAGCCGAACATCGGGAATTGATTCGTTATGAAGACTTATTAGAACAGCGACGAGTCAGGCGTCTGGAAGCGTTGATGGCGTTGGCGAAGATAACGAGAATCATTTAAGTTGTTAGGCTATATCTTCTTCAATGGCTTGATGGAATGCTACAAGATTCACATTCGGAACATTCCGCACATTCATATCCTTCACAGCCATAACAATCAGCACAATCCGAACAGTTTTGACTTTCATCGCAGGTATAACAGTCATCACATTCGGCACAATATTTTCCTTCACAAGCATCACAGTATGCACAGTCATTACAATCTGTTTCGACCATTAACATGATCGATATTTGATGAAAAAAATCCGTTGTCAATCCGGATGAAAATGCGATCGCCGGTCTTTGCCAACTTCCAAAAAACAAAAATAAAGATAAAAAAGAAATCACAATTAATCTATAAATCATGTAATTTCCTCATATATTTTAACTCAGAACATGATTACCAACCCAGCAGTTATTTGGTAGGGTGGGTTAGGTGCTGCGGTGATTTCGGGAAAATTCTCAAGATTGATAGAATTGCACCGTAACCCACCAGATCTTTGGTTTACATCAGCTTATTCCTTATGAGTGTCACCTAATGGCACGCCACCTAAAAAATTTCGTTCGTCTTTAACATCTACTGTGGCTTTAGTAGACATTTGAGTAGTTGTCAGTTGATTCATTTCTTGGAGTTCGCCAATTATGATGTTTCTGATGTCTGTGGTTGTTTCACTGTGAGGCAAAATCGCCTGTTCGACCGAAAACCATGTACTCCGTACTGCTCCACTCAGTTTAAAGAGAAGAATTTGTATCAACAAAAAAAAGACTATAATCCGGCCAAATTTTTGAATCAAAGGATGTTGAAGTAGATCTCCAAGTGTCTTGTTTTTAATGGCGTTTAAATTCATACCTAAACTCCTAGTGCCGTGCAAAATACCCCACATTTCGCATCACTATGGATGGCACTTTGGCTCGACTTTCAAACTCGACTGATAGCATCAGTATAAAGACTGACACACTACCAGTAGTGGTTTAGCTTTTGTAAATCACTCGTTCTAGACCCAGCCTTTGAAATGTAGGTTAGACTCTAAATTCCTCACACTCTGAGCGATCACTTACAATCCTGCGAGTAGCTTAAAAGCATAGCTAGAGCATGACTTCCAGGCTTGGTTAATGCCGATCGCCCATCAAATACTTCACAAAATCTAAAGTCAAGCATATTATCTGATATTTTTGAGCATCTTTGCTTATTTTTTACAAAAATTCTCTTATGGTTACATAAGTACGCATTTAGTAATCAATTATTACATTAAGTATCAGTCCCAATAAAAACGGTGTTTCCCAATCGACGATCA
>NZ_JAYFER010000141.1:0-10033 GCF_055795065.1 Lyngbya sp. CCY1209 | reverse complement strand
GGGAGCCATTCGATCCCCCCCAGCCCCCCTTTATAAGGGGGGAGCAAGAGGAGTCAAAGTCCCCCTTTATAAGGGGGATTTAGGGGGATCTTCCGCTATATTTTTATCGAAAATTTCCCCGCCACTTTAAATCTGCAAAACAAACGAAACTGAAATGATGAAAAATGTTGTCAAATTGACTCGAAAAGATCCGTGGGAACGTCAACTGCTGGAAAACTTCGATCTGAGCGATCGCCTGGGAGATCATTCCCTCGAAAGTTTGGACGGTATTTGTGCGGATTTTCAACACATGAGCTGGGTGGTAAAATCCATTCAGAAGGATTATCAAACGATTTTGGAGCAAAATAAACGCCTGAAGGCGCTGCTGATTGGGTTGGTTGAGGGGTGTTACTGCTGGGAGGGCAATCGCTGTCAGAGTTGCCAGACGATCCTCAGTACCCTGATCCGAGAAAATACCGATCGCCCCGATAGCAATCAAACAAGTCCCGAAAAAAGTCTGGGAAAAATACGGAGGTTTTTGGAGCCGAGCGACGGTTAAAATCCGAATATCTTCAGTCAATTGTTTTGAGGTAAAGCCATGACACAACTCGCCATGCCGGAAACCAAATCGCAAATTATTTCCACTTTTCAGCAAATTCTCCGCGATCGCCAAAATGTCGCCTCCAAAGTCGCCACGAAGGAGGAGGAGTCGGAGCGGGAAAAGCGAAAGCAGGTGCTCGAACAGGCTGCCACATACACCGTCGATAGCATTGTCAAGGGGTTGGCGGATTTGCAGCTCGACTTCAGTGGCATCGTCGCGGAACTGTCCCAAAAGTTAGAAGCCGAATCCGAGAAGTTGGAGAAAATTCGGCGGGGGATCGCGATCGCATCCCAACAGTCGCAGGAACTCCAGAAAATTCGCGTCGTCGCCGATGTCTTGCACATTTTAACCCAGGAACACCGGGAAAAGCTGAACCTGCTCGAACAAAATTCCGGCCGTCGCCAAGAAACGTTGGAAAAAGATATCGCCTCGCGGCGAAAAGATTGGGAAAAAGAGCAGCAGGAATTTGAACTGTTGGTTCAGGAAGAAAACGAAAATACGGCAAAAATTCGCCGGGAGGAAGAAGAGGATTATAATTATCACTTGCAGCGATCGCGCCAAATTGAGATGGACGAATATGAGGAAGAAAAGCGCAGTCTGGAGCGAGAAATTCGGGATTTAACGCAGGAGAAAGAGAAGGATTGGCAAGATCGGGAAAACGTTTTGGATGCGGAACAGGCGCAATTTGAGCGCGATCGCCAGCGGGTTGCAGGATTTGAAGAAGAGTTGAAACAGGCGTTCAACAAAGCGAAAGAAGACGCGATTCAGGAAGCGACGCGGGAAGCGAAAGTGAAGGCGGATCTGTTTGCGAAAGAGTGGGAATCCACGAAGCAAGGTTACGAATTGCAGGTGGAATCGTTGGAACAAACTATCCAGCGACAGAACGAACAGATCGCCGACTTGTCCGCACAATTGCAAGGAACGCTGAAACAGGCGCAAGAATTGGCGATGCGAGCCTTTTCCAGCAGTTCAAATCAGAAATAAATTTGACGAAAATTAAACCGCACTACCAGGAGATGAATCATGGCAAAAAAAATCAGCGATCGCAACACCAAAGCAGAAATTCTCGAAGCGTATCAGGAACTTCAAAAAGAGAAGTCCAGCTTGCAATCGCAACTTCCAAAATCCGCTGCCAATGGCAATGGAGCCGCGACGGCAACCCAAAACGTCATCAAAAAACCTCAGAAATCGAACCAATCCAAACTGGAAGCGACGCTGGCAAGTTTGACGATGTTTCAGTCGAATTTCGGGGGAGTTATCGGCGAAATTTCCGAGCAGTTGACTTCGGAAGCGAGTCGTTTGGAAGAATTGCAAAATTTGGTTGCCGAATCTCGACAGCAGTTGCAGGATCTTCACGGTATCGAAGAGATTGAAGATGATACGTTGGAGGTTTTGATTCAACAATATGAGGAGAATTCCAAAACCTTCGAGGAAGAATTGACCGATCGCCGGGATGCGTTGGAACAGGAATGGCAGGAACGGCAAGCCGCCTGGAAAAAGGAACAGGAGGAACACCAACGGGCCGTCCGAGAACGAAATGAGAATTATCAAAAAACCCGCGATCGCGACGAGGAAACCTATAAATATAACCTGAACCTCCAGCGAGAAATTGACCAAGAAGAGTACGAACAAAATAAAGCCGAACTGTACAAACAGTTGGCGGAATTCAAACAAGAACGGGAGCGGCAGTGGGCCGAACGGGAAAAGGCGATCGCGGAACGGGAAACCGAACATTTGGAAGTGACCGCAAAAGTCGCCCAATTCGAGAAGAACTTGGAAGATACCGTCAAGAAAGGCAAGGAAATGGGGCGGAATATCGGCAATTACCAGGCGAAAGTCAAGGCTGACTTGTTCGCGAAGGAAGTCGAGGGTCAAAAACAGTTCTACGAATTGCGGGTTAAGGGACTCAGTGAAACGATTCAAAGCCAAGATCTTCGGATTCAAAATATCTCGAAACAACTGGATGCGGCGTTGAAACAGGTTCAAGATTTGGCGGTGAAGGCGATCGAAGGGACGTCGAATTCCAATTCGTTCCAGGCGATGAAGGAAATCGCGTTGGAACAGGCGAAAAATCAACAGAAGGGTAAATAACCCCACACCGCTCGGGAATTCATTCCCGAGCTATAGCAATCGGGAGTCATTTGAAAATCTTCCGGCCCCCAAACCCCCAATCCTGGGGGCTTTTAGTCGCTCAAATGTTCATGAATTTTTCACACTTCTTTAATAGAAAAAATCCTCTAAATTAAGGGGTATTTAGGGGGAGAATGACCATCAAAGTCCCCCTTATTAAGGGGGATAATGGGGGATCGGCTTTCACAAAGTTCGGGGAATCCCCCAAGGCGATCGCATCCCCGAACTCTCAAACCCATACAAACACAGCATTTCAGCCATTTTCATCGAGATTCGCTTCGGGGAAGGGGTGGCGTTTACCTTAGAGACATGACAGCGGAGGCGAGTTCGACACCGAACCCAACTCCACCATTCATGTGGCGGGTCGCTTAATTGGTAAAGCACCATTTTTTGCCCCCACGGGCCGAAGATTGAGGGTTATCGCTGTTAACGAATCCCCCCTTAATCGTCGGAGATGCGGGTTCGACTCCCGCGCCGCTACACCACTCGCAGGTAGTTTAAGCTAAAGCCTTGATTCAATATTCTTGCCTGAAAAGGCCGAAGAGTTGAGGGTTATCGGTTAAAACGGTCGATTTTTCATCGAGAGATGTGGGTTCAAATCTCACCCTGCCAATTCGGGACATCCCGAAGCCGCGAGTAGCCCGAAAGGGCCGGAGAAAGTGAGATGAATTATAAGTTTTTTGTAGGGTCTGAAACGCCCCAAAACCATCCGATTCCGGGGCGGGAAAAAGAGATGATCCGGGGACATTCCGGCGGTTGGATGTTCGATGCGGGAATTTGGCAAACGCTGCGGCGTTGCTTACTGATTGGAACCGCACAGCGGACCTATTATGCCGACAAGCAGGAATTGACGGGAACGTTTGTCGATGTTTTGCTCTCGGCGATCGCACAAAATCCGGAACGGGTGGCGGGAGAAATTGTTTACGCCTCCGACGGACGGGCGATTAATAATAGTGCTCCGATTTTGGCTTTGGTGTTGCTGTCGGCGGGGGAAACGCCGGAAGCGAAGCGGGCGTTTTTGGAAATTTTTCCCCAGGTGGTTCGCACGGGAAGTCACTTTTACGAGTGGTTGAATTATACCAAATCCCTGCGGGGGTTCGGTAAAGTTATCCGGGAGGCGGGGACGAGTTGGCTGTCCCGGGAAGACGTGAAAGGGTTGGCTTATCAGTTTTTGAAATACCAACAGCGCCACGGTTTTTCCAACCGAGATGCGCTGCGATTGTTTCACGTTCAACCCCCCACTTCCGAACACGATTTGCTGTTTGAGTGGGCGACGAAAGGATGGGAAATACTGCCCGAACGGGCGCCGTCCGAGGCGCTGTCTCAAATTTGGTGGTACGAGTGGTTGAAGCGCAATCCCGATCGCACCCACGAGGCGATCGCCAAGGGACATCTGACCCACGAAATGGCTGCGCCGGTGGGGAAAATGGACGAAAAGGCATGGCAATTGTTATTCAATGAAATGCCGATCGGCGCTTTATTGCGAAACCTGGGTTCCCTGACGCAACTGCGGATTTTGCGGGGGGACAAACCGGCGAATTTGAAGCGGGTGAAGGGGAATTTAAATAATGTCAAACACCTGCGAAAAGGTCGCATCCACCCCATCGACGTGCTGAAGGCGTTGAAAACCTATCAGTCGGGGGGAAAAGTCGGGCGCAGCCAGAAAAGCTGGACTCCGGTTCCGCAAATTGTGGATATTTTGGAGAAGGCTTTGGAACTGTCATTTGATGCGATCGCGCCGACGGGAAAGGTGTTTTTACACGCCGTCGATATCTCCGGTTCCATGTCCAGCTATACCGTCAGTTCGGTGAATTTGAGTTGTTGCGAAGTTGCCACGACGATGGCATTGGCGACGGCGAAGGCGGAAGAAAATTACGCGATTCGGGGGTTTTCTACGCAGTTTATCGACTTGGGAATTCACCGGAAAGATTCCTTCTCGGATGCGATCGCAAAAGCCCGGAAACATAACTTCGGCGGCACCGATGCCTCGGTGGCTTACGACTGGGCAATTCGGAAGAAATTTAAGGCGGACGTGATTTGCTTCTGGACGGACTCCGAAAGCTGGGCGGGACGGCGCCACCCCTCCCAGGCGTTGGCGGAATACCGCCGCCGCGTCAACCCTGATGTCAAGGCGGTTTACATCACGTTGGCGCCTTACAACATCAGTCTCGTCGATCCCAACGATCCGAATTCTTGGGATATCGCTGGATTTGACCCGGGAACGCCACGTTTAATCCAAATGTTGGCAACCGGGGAGTTATAGTGGCTTTCAATCCGATGAGATCCGCACGATCCCCCTAAATCCCCCTTGAACTCCCCCCTTACAAAGGGGGGGTAGGGGGGGATGGGGACTTTGAATTTGCAAGTGTGTCCTACCAGCTTGAAAAACGCTATATAAGGCTCTCACGGTAGGGATCGGCGACGCCGATCCCTTTTTTTGTCCGGTCGCTTCAATCTTTGAAATTCATGTAAAATATGGGATGGGAAACATTGTGCCAGATCGATTGACATGAATTTAGAATGCCCCGAAGCTCCGGTTCCTCTCGACTCTCATTTTTATATCGAACGGGGTGCGATCGCACAATCGGCACTCTCGGAAATTGAAAAACCGGGCAGCCTGATCCGAATTAAAGCACCTCACAAGATGGGAAAACATTCTTTACTGCTGAGAATTATAGAGCGGGCTAAAAGCTGCGGTTACAAAACTGTCCCGATCGCGTTTCAGGATGCGGCCGGAGAAATTTTTGCCGATTTGGATACTTTCTTAAAGTGGTTTTGTACCCAAATCACCGACGGGTTGAACATCCCTTGCCTGTTGGATGAATATTGGGATGAAGATATCGGCGCAAAAGTCAGCGGCAATACTTATTTGGAAGAATATATTTTGGAAGAGAGCGATCGCCCGATAATGGTCGTTTTAAATTGGGTGGATCGGGTGTTTGAATATCCTGCGATCGCCCAAGATTTTCTACCGCTGCTGCGTTCTTGGTACGAACAGACCAAACAAACTGAAAGCTTTGAAAAACTTCATTGGATCGGGGTGCAATATTCGGATATTTACGTCGATTTAAACATCAATCAATCGCCGTTCAATATCGGACTTGCGGTCGAACTTCCCCCCTTTAACTTTCGACAGATTGAAGAACTGGTCAGCCGTCACGGCTTGGAAAATTGGAGCGAAAATGAGGTGTCTAAACTCCAAAAATTGACGGGCGGAAAACCCTATTTATTGCGTCTCGCACTCTATCATATCTGTCGGGAAAATTTGACCTTGAATCAATTCTTTGCGGACGGACAGTTGCAGGGGCAAATTTATCGCCGGCATTTACAGGAGGTGTCGGCTTTCATCCGAGAGCGTCCCCAACTCGTCGAACCCTTGAAAAAATTGTTAAATCGCCCGGAAGGCGTGGAAATGGACGCGATCGCAGCTTGCCATTTAAATCAGATCGGTCTGGTCGATAAGATTGAAAATTGCTGTCAAATTTCCTGCGATTTGTATCGAAATTATTTGAATGAAATTTCCGACTCTATTTACCAATAAAAAATGTTTTATCAAGTTGGTGGAAGTTTAAAAAGTGATGCCCTCTGCTATGTGGAAAGAGACTGCGATCGCGACCTCTACGAAGCATTGAAGCGGGGGGAATTTTGCTATGTGTTGAACTGTCGCCAAATGGGAAAGTCTTCCCTGATGGTGAGAGTCCGGCAAAAGTTGCAACGGGAAGGCTACAAATGTGCGACCCTGGATTTGACCCTGATCGGCGGCCAAAATATCACGCCCCTGCAGTGGTACAAAGGAATGATTGCAGAACTACTCAGAGGCTTTAAACTCTTCAAGCAGTTCAATTTAAAAACGTGGTGGAATGACAGCGATGACATTTCTTTTTTGCAACTGTTGGGATACTTTTTTGACCGCCTCTTGTCCGCCGAAATTCCCGACCAGAATATCGTCATTTTTATCGACGAAATCGACAGCATCCTCGGCCTCAATTTTTCCGTCGATGACTTTTTCGCATTAATCCGGTTTTGTTACAACCAGAGGGCAACCGACCCGAAATTCAACCGCCTCACATTCGCGCTCTTAGGAGTCGCTACGCCGTCGGATTTGATTCAAGATCGCACCCGCACTCCCTTCAATATCGGGACGGCGATCGCGCTGTCGGGGTTCAGCCTCTCAGAAGTTGCACCCCTCGCCCGGGGATTGGGCTCGGAATCCGGAAACGAACAGGAAATTATCAAAGAAATTTTAGATTGGACAAACGGACAGCCATTTTTGACCCAAAAAATCTGCAAAATTATCGGCGACAATCACCGCAAAAATGAGCTCGGATATCAATCAAAAATACCGCCGAGACAGGAAGTCGAGCGGGTCGAACAAATTGTCCGAAATCGGGTGATCGATGAATGGCAGTCGAAGGACGAGCCGGAGCATTTAAAAACCATCCGCGATCGCCTCTTTCGCAACCCCCGATGGACGGGCAGATTGTTGGGGATTTACCAACAAGTTTTGCAGCATCAGTCCGTCGAAGTCGATGACAGCCGCGAACAGGCGGAGCTGCTGCTGTCCGGGTTGGTTGTCAAAATTGACGGCCAATTGCGGCTCAAAAATCGCATTTACGGAGAAGTCTTCAATCCGGAATGGGTGGTGCGACAACTTTCGGAACTTCGCCCCTATTCTCAAGCCTTCGACGCCTGGATCGTTTCCGAACAACAAGACGAATCCCGCCTGTTGCGGGGGCAAGCCTTAAAAGACGCGCAAACTTGGGCGATGGGAAAAAGTTTGAGCGATGGGGATTATCAGTTTTTATCCCACAGTGAAAAACTCGATCGCCGGGAAGCACAGATGGTATTGGAGGCAGCCAGAACTCGAGAGGTCGAAGCGCGGCTGGCTGAACAACAGAAGCGACTCCAGCAAGAAAAAAAAGTCGCCAAATTGCAGCGGTTATTTTTGGCGGTCGTCAGCCTCGCATTTGCTGTATCGGCGGGGATGGGACTCTTCGCCCGCTGGCAATACCGACAGGCGATCGTGAGCGAAATTATTGCCCTGGTTTCCTCTTCCAAAGGTTTATTTTCCTCCCAAAATCAGTTGGAAGCAATGGTCGCGGCTATCAAAGCTAAACGCCGAGCGGACGCCGTGGGTGTTGCGGATAAGAAAATAGTTGAGTCGGTGGAAACGGCTTTAAATCAAGTTGTTTATGGCAGTCACGAAGTGAATCGCCTCATCGGCCATAAAGGCAGTGTTTTGAGCGTTGACATCACTCCCGACGGCGAATTGATCGCCACCGGCAGCAACGATAAAACCGTCAAAATCTGGAAAGAAGATGGCACCTTGCTGGCAACCCTGGAACATTCGGCGACAATCCACCGCGTCGCCTTCGGCCCCGACGGCAAATCTTTAGTTTCCGGGAGTTTAGATGGCACAGTCAAACTGTGGAGCGTCGATGGCAAACTGTTGCGAGATATTCGGGCACACGATGCTCCGGTCTGGGGAGTTGCATTCAGTCCCGACGGCAAAAAGATCGCCTCTTCTGCCGGAGATAGTACGGTCAAAATTTGGGGCCTCGACGGTACATTATTAAAAACTTTTACCGGAGATGAAAAAAATATGTGGAATGTGGCTTTTGATTCCGAAAGTCAAATGATTGCCGTCGCACAAGTCGATGGCCGGGTCAAATTGTGGAGTATCGACGGCAAATTTTCAAAAAATCTCGACGGACATCGGGGACCCGTTTGGGACGTGGCATTTTGTCCGCAAACCAATTTATTCGTATCGGTGAGTTCGGACCAAACCGCGAAACTCTGGCGACGAGACGGGACCTTGGTGAGGACTTTGCAGGGAGAGGAGGCGCTCATCGGGGTAGATTGTAGCGATCGCGGTCCATATATTGCCACCAGCGGTCAGGATCGTGCGGTCACAATTTGGCATTCGGACGGAACTTCGTTCGGGACGTTAAGAGAACATAAAGCGGTGGTTCGGGATGTGGCTTTGAGTGCCGACGGTTTGACGGCGGCTTCCGCAAGCGATGATGGAACCGTCAAACTTTGGCAATGCAAAAAAAATTTGCTGAAATCGCTTCACGGGCACGAAGATACCGTGTGGGATATGGCGGTGAGTCCGGATCAAAAATTGATCGTATCCGCCAGCAATCAGACGGTCCAAGTGTGGCTTTCAGATGGCAAACGTTTGCGGACAATCACCCCTTCCCAACCGTGGAATGGCGCCTTGTCTTTTGCGCCCGATTCAAAAATTATGGCGATCGGCAACTCTTCTCAAATAGAGCTTTGGAATGTAGAAGAGCTGAAGATGTCATCGACAAAGCCGATAGGAGTTTTATCCGGACATGGGGCGGCGGTTACGGCGACGGCCATCAGTCCCGACGGTCAAATCATCGCCTCGGCGGGAGATGACAAGATGATCAGATTGTGGAGCATCGACGGCAAACTTCTCCGCAGTTTTGTCGCCCACAAGGAGCGAATTTGGAGGTTGGCTTTTACCCCAGACGGTCAAATTCTCGCCTCAGCCAGCGGAGACCGAACAGTGAAATTGTGGACCCTTGACGGAGAACTTCTCACCACCCAATTCCATGAGGGGGCGGTTTGGGGAGTGGCAATCAATCCCGACGGAAATCTGATCGCCTCTAGCGGTCGTGACGGTACTTTTAAAGTTTGGAAATTAGATGGCACTTTGGTGAGAAATATCGATGGTAAAAGTAACGGGTTGACGCGGATCGCCTTCAGTCCGGACGGTGAAACCATCGCCACGGCCGGCGTGGATAATACGATCAAGCTGTGGAACCTCGAGGGCGAATTGTTGAGGACTTTGCCGGGACATCAGGGTATGGTGATCGCCGTTGATTTTACCCCCGACGGCAAGTTTTTGGTGTCCGGCGGAGACGATCGCACGGTGATTTTATGGGATTTAGAAAAAATTGAAACGCTCAACGAACTCGAATATGCCTGCGACTGGGTGCGGGATTACCTGCGGACGAATTCGGAAATTGAGGAGGGCGATCGCACCCTCTGTGACCCGATCGGCCGTCGGTCCCTCGACCGGACTTCAAAAAACAACCGAAAAATACGATAAAAAATCGCGGCGGCGGGATGAAAATCGCCAAAATTTAAAAATTGCCCTATAATAATAAATCGGGTACCCACAATCCCTCAATGTGTCTTAATTTTCCGATCAAAAATGATCTATCAAGTTGGCGGAAGTCTCAAAAATGATGCTCCCTGCTATGTGGAACGCTCCTGCGATCGCGACCTCTACGAAGCTTTGAAACGGGGGGAGTTTTGCTACGTTTTGAACTCGCGACAGATGGGAAAATC
>NZ_JAYFER010000140.1:0-13104 GCF_055795065.1 Lyngbya sp. CCY1209 | reverse complement strand
AAATTCCCTCGACATCAGGGTTTAAAGGTTTGTCCCTCTGAGGAAACTGTAAACAGACGAGCGCGCACTGCTATAACTTGCCCTGGCGGCTTGAAAGCATTAAGCTATAGATCGATTCCGTAAAGTTTTTTGTAGATCCGTGTAGAAGTGTAGTTTTGGATAACCCGATTGTTAACACCGACGCAACTGTTCTCATCCGGCGAGTGGCACTGGCCGTGGTGGGACTCATGGCGGTCATTCTCCTCTGGATTTGGGGAGTCAGTTCGGTGCAGATTTCCGATCCCTACATTCAAAAGGTGCTGTCCCTTCCCGGCGACTCGACCCGGGGACACGCCATTTTTGAAATGAACTGCGCGGGTTGCCACGTTCAGGAAGCCGACCACCAGATCGGGCCGAGTCTTAAAGACGTATCCCAACGCAAATCCCAAGTCAGCATTATCCGGCAGGTGATCGGGGGGAAAACCCCTCCCATGCCCCAATTTCAGCCCAATCCCCAGGACATGGCAGATTTGTTGACTTATTTGGAACAAATGTAAAAAACTGTGGTATACTAGAAAACTGTGGATTTATGTCCCCCATCTCCCCCGCCAGTGTAGCTCAGTGGTAGAGCATCCGCCTTGTAAGCGGACGGTCGTCGGTTCAAATCCGACCACTGGCTTTTACCTTCAAGTCCCCCTTTGTAAGAGCCCGGCCGTTTCATTCTCGGTTAAACAAGGGGAGGTCGCGCCGGGTCGAGGATACCGATTCATTTTCTACAATAGCAATGTCCCAACCGTTCTATCCATTGCTATATAATAAGTATTTTTTCGGATCTAATCCCCGTAACCCTCGGTTCCTATTCCGTCATTTTACTGAGATATGCGGCAATATAGCAGTAGGTATTCAGGTTGGGACACACCCTCCCTCTGTGCTCCTCTGTGCCGGTTGTGGTCAAAATTGCCGAGAGTCCCAATCGATTCCCGTAGTGCTATCTTTACTGGGCTTTAACTGATCCGGCGATGACCCCGGAACTTTAACGGAATGGGAGTCTTTTGAATTCGGAGATTTGGCTAGAATTTCCGCTCACATATATGGCTATTTTGCAGACCAACTCGACAAAGTGTTCGATTTTATACAGATTTTTCTTATCATTTTGATAAACTCCTCTTAACCATCTGGGTTGGGGGTGTATTGAAATCCATATTTTTTTAACAATTTTAATTTGGTATTTCCGATATTTTTTGGTACTTTTGATTTGACAGATGAATTGTTTAGATCTCCTGTCTTTATCTTTTGAGCGGAAGATATAGATTTTGTAAAGTTCGGTAAAGCCGGCGGAGACTGGCATCGGATTTAAACCTTTTTTCAATCTATTTCAAAGCGTTACTGGTGCATTTTAAACCTGATTCCGTCAAATCTTAGTTTGGGTTTTGCAAATTTGTCTGCCCCCCCCCAATCGATGGCCATCTCAACGCTCATTTTTACGTTAACGAGGCCCTGAAAATGGACAGCCCGAATCTATTCAACCCTCACCCGAGCCGAGACAATCTGAATTTTTTTCAGGCCGACTCCGGTCGATGTTACAGCGTCATTCCCCATTGTTACGCCCAAGCGGCCTATCTGACGGCGGCTTTCAGCGTCGAAAATTCCTTCGCCCTCGCCGTCGGCAACCCGGGGGTGTCCCTCCCGGACGCCCTTCGGGAACCTTCGCGCCCCCGGGCGGCCAAACCGCCCCGCCCCGCCCCCGAGCATCGCGCCGACCCGGAGACGGCCGAACGGCGGCACCGAGAAATCCGACTGCTGTGCGACAGCCGCGACGGACTCACGGGCCTTTATAACCGTTCCAGTTTCATCGACCAACTTGACGCGGCGGTGGACCGGCGACGGCATCGCCGCAACCACCAGTTCGGGGTGCTGCTGCTCGATCTCGATCGCTTCAAAATCATCAACGACAGCCTGGGACATCAGGTCGGCGATCGGCTGCTGGCGACCGTCGGACGGCGTCTGCAAGAATGCATCCCCCCCTGGAACGTGGTCGCCCGCCTGGGGGGAGACGAATTTGCCATCCTCTTCGACCCCATGCAACATCCGACCCAAATCGGGCGCTTCGCCGAGGTCATCCAACGGCACCTGCAACAGCCCATCCTGCTGGGCGACCACGAGATTTTCACCACTGCCAGCATCGGCATCGCCCTGGGCGATGCCAGCTACGAGGGCGGCAAAGATATCCTCCGGGATGCGGACACAGCCCTGTACCGGGCCAAAATCAAAGGCAAAGGCTCTCACGTCGTCTTCAACCCCGCCATGCACCGCCAAGTTTGGGAACGGCTGCACCTCGAAAGCGACCTCCGCCGCGCCATCCAACGTCAGGAACTGCGGCTGCACTACCAACCCATCGTCTCCCCGACGACCCGGCAGATCCTGGGCTGCGAAGCCCTGGTGCGCTGGCAGCACCCCCGCCTGGGGTTGGTGTCCCCGACGCAGTTCATCCCCATCGCCGAAGAAACCGGACTGATCCGGCCCATCGGCGAGTGGGTGCTGCGGGAGGCCTGCACCGCCGTCCGCAAGTGGCAGTTGATGCTTCCCCAGGGACAACCGCCGTTCGTGAGCGTTAACCTGTCGAGCCACCAACTGACCCAACCCGAATTTACCGAAACGGTGGCGGCCATTTTACAGGAAACGGGCTGCCCCCCGAGTGCGTTGAAATTGGAACTGACCGAAAGCACGATCGCGGAATACGCCGAAATGGTGATTCCGAAGATGAAAGAACTCGGCCGCCGGGGAATTCAACTGTGCATCGACGACTTTGGGACGGGATACTCTTCTTTGAGCCGGCTCTACGACTTTCCCATCCACACCCTCAAAATCGACCGCTCGTTTGTCGAAGGCATCGGCGGGTCCGGGGAAAAACTGAAAATCGCCCGCGCGATCGTCAATTTGGCGCACACCCTGGGCATGGAGGCGATCGCCGAAGGGGTGGAAACCCCCGAACAACTGGGCGTGCTGCAGGCCTGGGACTGCCAACTCTGCCAGGGCTATTTATTTTCCCAACCCGTGGGGGAAATCGAAATCGAACAGTTGCTCCTCCGGGGGACCATCCACCTGTCCCCGGCCCAGACCCTGCGGGAATGGAAACGCTTCGCCGACGAAATTGACCACTTGGCCCATCGTGCGGGGATGGAAAGAAATGGGAAAAACGAAAACGGTTGTGGCCGGGGCATCCACATCGCCTGAAGCCGAAGACCGCCCATCCGGGCGCACTTTTAACCGATATCGAGAGGGCAAGATCATGAGTGCCGAACTGTCAGAAACTCAACTTCCCGAGCCGCCGACCGTCGCTTATCGGCGGGCGATCGCGGAATTGGCCCAAACCCAACGCCAACTGTGGGAAACCCAGCAACAACTTCAGGAACTCCGGCAAGCCGTCGGCCCCCCCCAGATGATTTGGGGAGAAAGCCACCCACCGTCCGCATTTTCCGAAGGCCGATTTTCGACGCCCTCCCCGGGCGACTTTTGGGGTCGGCAGGGGGCGGGGATCAGACGCGATCGCGAAGTCGGGCGGATGCCATCCCCCATCTGCATCCGGGTTGAGAGCCGGGACGCTCTCCGCGACTCTCGGCAGATGGAAGAAGCCCTGCGGGAGAGCGAGACGAGGACTCGCAGCCTCATCGCAGCCATTCCCGACCTGGTTTTCCGAATCGACCGCGACGGAATTTTTTTGGACTACTTCCCCGCTGACAAGGAGGGGGAACAGGTTTCCGACTCGGAGATCGTGGGGCGGAGCATCGAGGACATTTTTTCGGAAGATCTGGCTCGGTGGACGCGGCACTACCTGAAGTTGACCCTGGAAACCGGCCGACCCCAGTCCGGGGAATACGTCCTCCCCGACGGGGACGGTTGGCGCGCATACGAGGCCCGCTACGTCAAGAGCGGCGCGGATGCAGTGTTGGCGATCGTCCGGGACATCACCGACCGCAAGGCGATGGAGGCCGCCCTGTTGGTGGAAAAACAACTGGAAAAACAAAAGGCGGCGGAGTTGGAAAAAACCCTCGGCAAACTGCGGCGAACCCAAACTCAACTCATCCAAGCCGAAAAACTCTCTAGCTTGGGTCAGATGGTGGCCGGGGTCGCCCACGAAATCAACAATCCCCTCGCCTTCATCCACGGCAATTTGATGTATTTCGACACCTGCATCCGAGACATCCGATCCTTGCTGTCTCTCTATTACAAACATTATCCGGAGCCGGTTGGGGAAATCCGAGAAGCCCTCGCCGACATGGATTTGGAATTTCTGATCGGTGATTTGCCCAAGGCGTTGGAGTCGATGAAATTGGGGACCCACCGCATCCAGGAGATCGTCTCGTCCCTGCGGAATTTTTCCCGCCTCGATGAGGCAAAAATGAAGGCCGTCGATCTCCACGAGGGGATCGAGAGTACCCTGCTGATTTTGCAAAATCGCTTCAAGGCGAAACCCGGACAGCCGGAAACCAAAATTATCCGAAATTACGGAAAATTGCCGCGGGTGGAGTGCCACGCCTCCCAGATCAATCAGGTGTTCATGAATTTGATCTGCAACGCGATCGAGGCTCTGGAACAATGGCCGGAACCCCGAGAAATTACCATCTCGACTCGCGTGGAAGGGGGGGCGGTGGTCGTCGCGATCGCCGACAACGGTCCGGGCATCCCGGAATCGATTCGCCGACAAATTTTCGACCCTTTTTTTACCACTAAACCGGTCGGAAAGGGGACGGGGTTGGGTTTGGCGATCGCCCATCAAATTGTCGTGGAAAAACACGGCGGCAGCATCGACTGTATTTCCCAGCCAGGAGAGGGGACGCAGTTTTTGATCGCCCTCCCCGGTTCCTAGGTAGCCGGGGGACAGAACCCGAACCCCCCATTTCAAGGTGTGAGAAGTGAGGGGTCATGTCTCCATTCTCACTTCTCTTTTCTCCCCACACCTCACACCCCGGCACCCGGCACTATCCGTTAACCGGCGGTCGATTCTCCCTTCCCTGCCAGTCGGGCGATCGCACCTTCGACCGCTTCAGTTTTGCCGGCAATCCAACTATAAATTTCTTGGCGGATTTGCTGCAATTCCGCCTCTTCCAACTGCTGCCCGAGGCGGTAGGTTCGGCGGCGAGAAAATAGAAACAGCAGGGGTTCTTGGGTGACAATTTCTAAAGTGTGGCGAAAATTTCCCTGGGCATCTTGCAGGCAAATCGGATCGATCTGTTGGATGTGGGAGAGTTTCCCCCGATGGCGGCGCGTCCAGGTGGAAGAATGCCAGCAGATCTCGTAATCTTCCCCGTCAAAATTGAGGCTGATGCGTTCAAAGTAATTTTCGCCCGATGTCAGAATCGATGCCAAAAAGATGAGGCCGCCCGGAATTGCCAATATCAACAAAATGAGCGGAACTGCCGCGAGGGATTCCAACAAAAATAACGCGATTTTACCCGTCGGTATTGGCAATTTTTGCAATAAATAAATCGTCAATAATAGAGAAAATAGAGCGCCCCCCTTGGCGAGGATCGGTAGATT
This sequence comes from Lyngbya sp. CCY1209, assembly GCF_055795065.1. Taxonomy (NCBI): domain Bacteria; kingdom Bacillati; phylum Cyanobacteriota; class Cyanophyceae; order Oscillatoriales; family Microcoleaceae; genus Lyngbya; species Lyngbya sp. CCY1209. Next base: position 7,587 of record NZ_JAYFER010000140.1, on the reverse strand, counting down.
TTTAAGTCGCTCTTGGGTGGTCGAAATCAGGGTTTTCGCCGTGTGGCGGACGGGGCGGACGAACTGGAGGGAAAAGCGACAGGGGATTTGAATTTGCAGGCGATCGCCCGTTTTTGATAAATTCACCGATCGCTCTGGCGGCTGTGCGATCGCGCCGATCCGGTTAAAATCTTTCAGTTCTTCCAATGCGTCTCTGGCGGAAGATAAACGATTTTCCGGCATCGGTTCGGTGAGGTGTTCCAACCAGGAAATCAGGCGAATGTCGGTATTTTTGGGGATGCGATCGTGGAATTGGACGCGAAAATTATCCTGGGGAAAATCGGACGGCGGGCAACCCGTGAGTAAATGAATTAACGTCATTCCCAGGGCGTACAGATCGGAAGCCGGGATGGACTGCCCCCCGAATTGTTCGATGGGGGTGTAACCCAATGTGCCGACGACGGTAAATGTCGCCCCGGGGGTGGGAAACTGCACTTGGACGGAACCGAAATCGATCAGATAAATGCGGTTGTCTTCCCCCCAAATCAGATTGCTCGGTTTGATGTCCCGGTGCAAAACTGGGGGCGAAAACTGATGCAAATAATCGAGAATTTCCAACACTTCCTTGGCGATCCAGAGCAGATCCGGGCGGGTGAATTGATATCCGGCTTCCAACTTTTGTTTGAGGGAAATGCCGGGGATATATTCGGTAACGAGTCCGAACCAGAGATCCGCTTCATCGAGGGAGAAATAATCCCGGTAGCGGACGAGGCGGGGGCGATCGAGTCGCTGCAAAACTTGGGCTTCTCGTTCCAGGAGTTTGATGTCATCCCACTGCATCCCGGTTCCCATCGCCAGCAGTTTGATCGCGATGCGATCGCGGCGTTTGAGATCCCGCCCCAGCCAGGTTTGGCGGACGGGGTTCGCGTTCAGGGGTTCGACGAGTTGGAAGCGATCGGCGAGGACGGTTCCGGATGAGAGCATAGACGGAATGGGGATGAAAAGCCAACGGCAGAATGTCTGTCCTTATTGTGCCACAACCGGCGATACTCCCGGTGTGAATTTGTGGAAAATGCGGATTATACCTGAGAGAGATGGCGAGAATTGACTATAATTATAGTACGATTTTCAGACCGATTTGGAAAGCAATTCTCAAGGCGATCGCGACCCTCCTCTCCGGGGGATTCAAAATGGAGGTCATTTCATGTTACAAGTCAAACCCCGATTTCAAAGTTTTGAAGACTATTTGGCTTATGATAATAATTCGGAAAAGTTCTACGAATTATTTAATGGAGAATTGGTCGAAATGCCACCCGAGTCCGGTTTAAATGTTGAAATTGCCACCTTTCTTTTACTCAAGTTCGCGTCACTGGTTGGGTATCGCAGGGTTCGTTGTCAAGGGCTGGAAGTAGAGGTGAGAGGCGAACCCAGGAACCGCTATCCCGACTTGACGATTATCCGAGAAGAACACATTCAACAACTATTAAAACGCAATACGATCCGCCTGTCGATGTCGCCGCCACTGTTGGCGATCGAGGTCGTCAGTCCCGGAGAATTGCAGCGCGATCGCGATTACGTTGCCAAACGCATCCAATATCAAGATTGTGGGATTCCCGAATACTGGATTGTCGATCCCCAAACCCGGACTATTTTAGTATTAGAACTGGTCGAAAGTAATTATACAGAAGTCGGAAATTTTTCCGGCGATGATTGGGTAGTATCTCCCAATTTTAGAGAACTCAATCTCAAAGTTTCCGAAGTTTTTGATTAAAACCCCACCCAACCCTCCCCTTCCCAAGGGGAGGGCTATTGTCGTTGTTGGGCTTTAGCCCCTCCCCTTCGCCAGGGGAGGGCGAAGGGGCGATCGCTCCCTAAATATACTTTTTCAACAGCAACTCCAACTCTTTCATCCGTTCCGGCGGCACCTTATCCAACGGAGTTAAAATCGCATATTTCAAAGCCGAGTGGGCGTCGGATTCCGGCAGATTTTGGGAGAGTCGTTTGACGGTTTCCCGAATCACTTTTTGGGCGTTGACCGCATTGCGTTTGAGGTATTCGATCACCGTTTCAACCGTGACGTGATCGTGGTCGGGATGCCAACAATCGTAGTCGGTGACTAAAGCCAAAGTCGCGTAGGCAATTTCCGCTTCTCTCGCCAATTTCGCCTCCGGTAAATTCGTCATGCCGATGACAGTTCCGCCCCAACTGCGGTACAAATTCGATTCGGCTTGGGTAGAAAAAGCCGGCCCCTCCATGCAGACGTAAGTCCCGCCCCGATGCAGGGTGACATCGGGAAAATTCAAGTCCGCGATCGCATCTGCGAGCACCCCTGCCAATCGATTGCAAACCGGATGTCCGAAGCCGATGTGGGCGACAATTCCCTGTCCGAAAAAAGTTGAAATTCGCCCTTTCGTGCGATCGATAAATTGGTCGGGAACCACCATGTCGAGGGGCTTCACCTCCGCTTTCAGGGAGCCCACCGCCGACGCCGAAATGATATATTCGACCCCCAAACTCTTGAGGGCGTAAATATTCGCCCGGTAGGGCAACTCGCTGGGGATGAGTTTGTGATCCCGGCCGTGGCGGGCCAGAAACGCCACCTGCAGCCCTTCCAGGGTTCCCAAAATGATGCGATCGGAGGGGGGGCCGAAGGGCGTCTCGACTTGCACTTCTTCCACATCGGTGAGGGCTTCCATCTTGTAGAGGCCGCTGCCCCCAATAATGCCAATTTTTGCCTGAGTCATCTTGCCTTTACTTTTCCTGGTCTGACTCAAATTATTGTAGCGGGAATCTGGCGTTTATCGACCGGCGGGAGAATTTTTGGCAATTTTCAGATGTTCCAGATTTTGGGAAACTGTCCATACATCACCCCCCGTCAAAAATACGAAAAATTTCAAATTTTCTCGCCTTTTTATCTTGACAAAAAATCGGATTTGAGCTATTTTTATATCATGGGAAACCGTGGCGACATATATAGTCTGTTTTCAGCCGGTCATCTCGACAATATGACCCCGACCGGATGGCACTGAAAGCGATCGCCAATCGTTTTGCAGTTCGGCGAGGTGATGCTCTGATGGATTCCTGAGAACACCGATCGGAGATCAAATGCGATCGCGTGATTCCCCCAGTCGAATTCGAGGCAGTTTGACGAGATTCTATCAAAAAAACTAGCGTTTATTGTGACGGGCGGGATGCCTGTGCTACGCTACGGGAAAAGTCGGCTGTGGAATCCATATGCGACGGCGAAAAAAACACCGAATCACCCACATTTTGTTGATCGTCCTCCTGGCTTGCGGGCTGGCCGTTCTCGCCCCCTTTCCCAACTCCGTCACCCCCCAAACTGCGGTGAGTGCCGCCGAAGAAATCCGGGGGGTTTGGATCACCAACGTCAGCAGCGGCGTGCTGTTTTTTCCCTGGGGAATCAACCGATCTTTAGATCAACTTTCCGCCCTCAATTTCAACACCATTTATCCGGTAATTTGGAACCGGGGAACCACCTTTTTTCGGAGTGCGGTGGCGCGGCGGGTGACGGGGCGATCGCAAGATACCCTGTTGCATTTTACCCGACTCGGGCGAGATGTGCTCTCGGAAATCGTGCGGGAAGGGCACGATCGCGGACTGCGCGTGATCCCCTGGCTCGAATACGGCTTCATGGCTCCCATCAATTCCCAACTGGTAAAAAATCATCCCGAATGGGTGACACAAACCCGGGAGGGCAACCTGATGCTGGCTGACTATCCCGACGAAGAAGACTCGCCGAGTTCCCCCCTTCCACCCCCGCGCCGCCGCTTTCGGTTTTTCAATCCCATCCGCAATATTTGGCTGAATCCCCTCCATCCCGGCGTGCAGAGATTTATGGAGGATTTAATCTTAGAAGTCGTCATGAAATATGACGTGGACGGCATCCAACTCGACGACCATTTTGGCATCCCGGTGGAGTTCGGCTACGATCGCTATACGGTGGAACTTTACCAACAGGAACACGGCGGAGAATCCCCGCCGGACGACCCCCAAGATCCGGAGTGGCGGCGGTGGAGATCCAACAAAATTACCGACTTTATCGAGCATTTGGTGAGGGCGATTAAAACTGCAAAACCCGACGGCATCATCTCCCTTTCTCCCAACCCCTACGAATTCACCTACAACGTCTATTTGCAAGATTGGCTGACCTGGGTGAATCGCGGCTGGATGGACGAATTGGTGTTGCAAGTGTACCGCGATCGCCTCGACGGATTTATCGACGAACTGGAACACCCCTCCATGAAAACCGCGCGGGAAAAAGTTCCCGTCGGCATCGGCATTTTGAGCGGCACCCTCACCCATCCCGTCCCCATCGAACAGATTAAATCTCAGGTGAAAGAAGTGCGCGATCGCGGTTTCGATGGCGTCTCATTCTTCTACTGGGAAACCCTCTGGAGTTACCTGACACCGGACGCCCCAGAGGAAAGACGCCAGGTGTTTCAGCAGTTATTTTCATAAACCGAAATCGGGAGTCCCCTATCCCCCCAAAAATTATCTTGATTTGAAGTAAATGCACCCCCAAAAATCCGCACCTTCTCAGACATCGACCGCGAGATAATTGCCGATTCTATCAGCCGTTGGATTCGTTCATACGCTTCTGCCATTCCGCATCAATGCGATCGGGGTTGGCGGTTTCCTGTTCCAACAGATCCGTCTCCGTCGTGTAAGCCAGATCGTCCCCGGCGATGACCGTTTTCGCCGCAAATTGATGGGCGTAATCGAGCTTTTGTTTCAGACTTTCATCCGCCTGGTTGATGGCGATCGCCTGTTGCTGCCGCCGCTGATTTCGCCCTTCCAGTTTGCCATTGCGCCACTGAATCCAAAAATATCGGATCAGCGGGACAATTAAGAAACTCGCACCGTAGGCAAACAGCAGGGGATAAATCACCTCCACAAATGCCACGAAGCCGCCGATTTGAGCCGCGATCGCGCCATCTCCGAGCAAACTTCCCAACATCAACGCCCCGACAATATTGACCGCACCCAACCCCGCCGCCAGCAGGATTTGATTGGAACCGGCCGAACTGAACCGCCACGGATTTTCCTTCAGATAAGCCGGAACCGGTTGCGTCCGGTATGGGGTGGCGCTGGTTTGCAATTCCGGGAAATGATACACCAATTGACCCTCGGGGCTGACTTCCGGGCGTCCGTCAAATCGAGTTAAAACGGGAAGCATATAATCCTCAAATTCCCGAGAATAAGCATTGCCGAGATCGTCGAGATAGGGGGCAATTTGTTCGGCGATCACCGCCCCTTGGTTGTTGCGGATTACCGTGGCGATCGTTCGCCAGCGCCGCTCTTCCAAGTCGGGGTTCGGCTTGCCATCTCCGAATAGGAACGAGAACACCGCCTCGAAGAAATTCATTTTATCCTTCGGACTCTCGTCGGTCCGCTGTCGCTGGCGGTAATAGTCGCCGTCATCCCAGTGGAAAAACCAAAACAAATCCGGGCCGAACCAGAAGTAGGGGACGAACATGAAGCCCCCGCCGCCGGATTCGCCCCCGCCGCCGGAATCGTCGCTGTCCCCGCTGGAATTGACAAAAATCAAGATGGCGGCGATGGCGATAAAAATGATGGCGATCGACACCAGCAGCAAAATTCCGAAGGAAATTCGGATCAGATAAAACAGAATCCGCCAGACCTTTTGCCACCACTCTTGGACTCGCAATCGCCAGTATCGATTCCGGAGGACGGCCCGAAAGTTTTCAGGGAAGAGAAAGGCGATTTCCCCGGACTCGGAAACCTGGAGATGTCCCCCGGCTTCCGATGCCAGGGCCAAAAGTTGCTGTCGGGCCAGATTCACTTCCAGTCCGGCCTGGGCCGCCACATCTCCCCCGGTGACACGGTAGCCCAACTGTTCGACAGCTTTGACGATCGAGGGATTTGGAGCCATTTTTTTCTCCCAATACAGATTGAACCGCCCGGTTCCCTGTTCCGGTGAGTTGTCGGGCGGCTATCCTTACAGTATAGATTTTTCCGGTTTCCAAAGTCACATCGATCGCCGCTCTAGGAAATTGGCGATCGCGATCTTGGCAACCGGGCCGGGAATTGGTGTACAATACGGAGCCATCGGGAGAGGCGGTCATTCGCCCCCCGTCGCCGATCTGACCGCCGAAGATCGGGGACTCAACCCAGAAGTTCTCGGATATTTCTTGGAAAGATCGAATCTTCGGGGATGCCGAATGAGTCGCGTGATTTCAAACGACCAGAAGGCGGTGAGTCTCATCGTTTCTACCTCGGGCTCGGCCCCCGGCGGGCTGGCCCTGAAGCGATCGCCCCCAATTGTGGAGATAAATAGAGAGTATGCCCCGCACTCAACGCAACGATAATTTCATCGACAAAACCTTTACCGTCGTCGCCGACATCATCCTCAAGATCCTGCCCACCAATCAGGAATCGAAGGAAGCCTTCGCCTACTACCGCGACGGAATGTCCGCCCAGGCGGATGGCGAATATGCCGAAGCTCTCGACAACTATTATGAGGCTCTCAAACTCGAGCAAGATCCCAACGATCGCAGCTATATCCTCTACAATATCGCCCTGATTCACACCAGCAACGGCGAACAGGACAGAGCCTTGGAATATTACCACCAAGCCCTCGACTTGAACCCCCGCCTCCCCCAAGCCCTCAACAATATCGCCGTCATCTTCCACTACCGGGGAGAAAAGGCGAAAGAAGCCGGAGATGGGGACGCGGCGGAAAATAATTACCGTCAGGCGGCGGAATATTGGAAACGCGCCATCCGCCTTGCCCCCAACAATTACATCGAAGCCCAAAACTGGCTCAAGACCACGGGTCGCAGTGAAATCGACGTCTACTTCTAAATTGAAATTCTGTTAAAAAACCCCCATGATCGATCGCGAACAAGTCCGCAAAGTCGCCCACTTAGCCCGCCTGGAGCTACAGGCACAAGAAGAAGAAAAATTTACCCAAGAATTGAACAGTATTTTAGAATACTTTGAACAGCTCAAGGAACTCGACACCGAAACGGTCGAACCCACGACTCGGGCGATCGATGTCAGCAACATCACCCGCCCCGACCAACTCGAACCCTACGCCAACCGGGACGCTTTGTTGAAGGAAGCCCCCGAACCGGACGGGGATTTTTTCCGGGTTCCCAAGATTCTCAGCGAAGAATAGAAATTTTAAACTCCAAAAGACACGGGTTCTCGGGTTCCCGTGCCTTTTTTTGGGTTGTCAATTGTGCGATCGCCTCTCTTCTATTCTATTTGGACTGTTGCTCCCGCTTGCGACGCGAAAAGGTGAAAGCCGCACCGATCCCCAAGAGTCCCAATGTCATGGTGGGTTCGGGAACTCCTTGCAGGTGCTTTATATTTCCTTCGCCGATATCGATCGCGAATACGATATCGTTGTAGTCCTTGTCACCGCCGTTCGTCATGTCCTCAAACGCCATCACCAGGTAGCCGGACTGTTCATAGGCCATGATGTGTTGCAACCCGTCGCTGTTGTCCGCCGCGTCGAGGTGCCACTGTCTCGGATTGCTGCGTCCTTGACGTACTCCCCGCACTAAAGTGACGGGGATTCTGAATATCACTATCCAGACTTTCTCTTTCGGCGAGTCAGCT